>CAMYJL010000229.1 GCA_947258645.1 uncultured Nitrospinota bacterium | reverse complement strand
GCCCTTCTCCGGCAGGCGTTCTTTGAACGACTCGCCGGTTCCGAGGATGCGAACGATGCCGAGCGCCTGAGTTTTGGCCCTGCCATGCGAGCCCTTGCGGGCGACGCGGAGGCACCGTGCCATGCGGTCTCGTTCAGAAATACAGGGCGGAGGCAGGAAAAAAGATATGAAAACCAAGGTTATCTTGATTTCGGATCAATCCATCCGATTCGATTAATAGAAATGTGAAAAACTTCGTAGCATTTGAACTTGATTCCATGCTCTGTTAATTTAGTCGTACACGAAAACATATGGGAAATTCCGACTCAGAAGTTTCTCTTTTTGCGGACGGTCTTTCCCTGTGAAAGTGGTCATCGACAAAAGCGGCTCCACTGTATTTCACACTCCAAGGGGCAAGCGCCCGGCAACCATGAAAGTCGTCGGGGGAAAAATTCAGGGGCTCAACAAGGACAAACAGTCTTTCACCGGGACGATCCATGAAAAGGACGGGAAGCGGATTCTGTTCCTCAAGAGCGACAGGGGAGAAGGCAACTATACATTGACAAAATGACCATTCCAGTATGGATTGGATTCAAATATTGAAAAATTGATGTTCAGCACACGGTTGTGGAAATTGACCCCAGCCGGGCTCCCGCTCACTGTTTCTGCTTCAGTTAAAGTGAGATACATTCTCATTGACGCCGAGAATGCGAAGGGAATATTGTTTTTGTTCCCGGGCGAAGGTGATGTGCGCCCGGAAGACTGAGCCACGGATAAAGTGCTTTTTTGTCTTTATTTCTATTCGCCACGTTCCTCCTTGGAGGGCCGATGCCCCACCTGATCTGCGAGGAAAAGGATGGGATCGCCACGCTCACCCTCAACCGTCGCTTCATCGCGCGCAGCGCGACGTGAAGCCCGGGCCGGTGCAGACGGCTCATTGCCTCCCCGGCCGCTCCAGAGCTTCGAAACCGGAGCGGCCGGGGAGGCGATGAGCCGGCGCATGCAGGACATTCTCGGCCGCCTCTCCCTTCTCCCGGTTCCGGTGATCGGCGTGCTGAACGGCTACGCGCTCGGCGGCGGAACGGAGATCGCCCTCGCCTGCGACCTGCGCGTCATGGAGGAGCACGCCTACCTCAGCTTCAAGCAGGCGCGAGTGGGACTCATGACGGGCTGGGGCGGCGGCGGGAGGCTGCCTCGCCTGATCGGGTACTCCCGGGCGATGGAGCTGCTCACGACCTGCCGGGACATCCCGGGAGAGGAGGCGCTTTCACTCGGTCTGGCCAACGCCGTTGCCCCCAGGGGAGAGGGACTCGAAAAAGGACGTCAGATGACGGAAGAGATCGCCCGGGGGGCGCCCATGTCCATCCGCTCGATCAAGCTGCTCCTCCTCGACGGGGCGGAGCGGACGCTGGCCGAGACGGCGGACCTCGAGGCAAAATTGTTCCGCGAGGTGTGGGCCTCGGCGGACCACGACGAAGCCATCCAGGCTTTCCTTGAAAAGAGAGCGCCCCGTTTCAAGGGGGGGTAGGGACTCGCCATGGCGAGCGATGAAAAATGGAAACGCTTCGAGACGCGCTCGGGCATTCCCCTGAAACCCGTCTATGGCCCCCTGGACGTTCCCGAGGATTACCGGGACGGCGCGCCGGGCTCGTATCCCTTCACCCGCGGCATTCACCCCGAGATGTTCCGCCGCCGCCTCTGGACCATGCGCCAGTACTCGGGTTACGGGACGGCGGAAGAAACCAACCGGCGATACCGCTTCCTCCTCGATCAGGGGAACACCGGGCTCTCGGTCGCGCTCGACCTCCCCACCCAGCTCGGCCTCGACAGCGACGACGAAAGATCCACCGGCGAAGTCGGCAAAGTGGGCGTCGCCATCGACACCCTCGCCGACATGGAGACCATCTTCCGGGGCATCCCGATCGATCAGATCAGCACTTCGTTCACCATCAACTCGACGGCGGCGATCCTTTACGCCATGTACATCGCCGCCGGAAAAAAACAGGGCGTCGCGCCGGAGCTGATCACCGGCACCATCCAGAACGACATCCTGAAGGAATATGTCTCGCGCGGAACCTGGATTTTCCCGCCCGAGCCCTCCCTGCGGCTCATCGTGGACACCATCGAGTACGGAATGAAAAACACGCCGCGCTTCAACACCATCAGCGCGGCGGGCGCGCACTTCCGCGACGCGGGCGCCACCGCCGTCCAGGAAGGCGGCTTCACCCTTGCCGACGCCATCGTCTATGCGGAGCGCTGCATCGAGCGGGGGCTGGACGTGGACGACTTCGCCCCCCGCATCAGCTTTTATTTTTACACCCACACCGACTTTTTCGAGGAGGCCGCCAAGTACCGCGCCATGCGCCGCCTCTGGGCGCGGATCATGCGCGAGCGCTTCGGCGCGAAAAACCCGAGGAGCCTGCTCTTCCGCTTCGGCGTCGTCTGCGGGGGCAGCACGCTGACCGCCGCCGAGCCCGAGAACAACATCGTGCGCGTCGCCTATCAGGCGCTCTCGGCCGTCCTGGGCGGGGCCCAGACCATCTTCACCTGCGCCCACGACGAGGCGATGGCCCTCCCGACCGAAGAGAGCGCCCTCCTCGCCCTGCGCACGCAGCAGGTTCTAGCCTACGAGACCGGCGTCCCGGACGTCGCCGATCCCCTCGGCGGCTCCTATTTCGTCGAAAACCTAACCTCGGAGATGGAAGCGGGGATGGAGAAGATCATCGAAGACGTCGAGGCGCGGGGCGGGATGGTCGCCTGCATCGAGCGCGGCCTGATCCAGCGGTGGATATCCGAAAGCGCCTTCCGGTGGCAAAAAGCGGTGGACGCCGGGGAGCGGCCCATCGTCGGCGTCAACAAGTTCGCCGGCGCACCCGCCAGACCCCAGAACCTTTTCTCCGTGGATTCCGGGCTGGCGGATCGGCAGATCGATCGTTTGAAGAAGGTCAAGGGGGAGCGCGACGCCGCCCGGGCCGCCGCCGCCCTCGCCCGCCTGAAGGACGCCGCCGGAGGAGACGAAAACCTGATGGAGCCCATCTGCGAGGCCGTCGAGGCCTACGCCTCGGTCGGCGAGATCTCGGGCGTCCTGCGCGAAGTGTTCGGGGAGTTCCGGGAGCCGGTTTCGTTTTAGGGAATTGCCCCCCCTCCCTTGCCCGAACCCCCCAAATCGGGAATAATCCGCTGAACGTTAGCCGATTCGAATTCCGGTAAAACTACTCCATTCACTCCCTGAACTCGAGGAGTTTTCTTCCATGTGGACGGACGCCAAGAACGGGAACAATTCCCCGACGGACTACAAATACCGAAGCGCGACGGTCGATCTCACGGCCGGAAACATCACGATCGAGGAAAAGCCCTGCGCCGATCTCGAGGATTTCCTCGGCGGCATCGCCCGTATCTTCAAGATACTCGGGCACCACGACGTCTCGGACCCCTACGATCCCGCCGCGCCGCTCGTGATGGAGCTGGGCTGTTTCTCGGGCACGAACGTGATGACCGGCCTGCGCACCTTCTTCGGCGGCTACAGCCCGCTCAAGAGCACGCGCAAGGGCGCGCCCTCGGCGATGTACTCGGCGGGCTCGGGCAAGTTCGGCTCCAAGGTCGCCTTCGCCGGGCTGGACGAGATCATCTTCACCGGCCGGAGCGCGAAGCCCGTCACCCTCGTGATCAAGAGCGAGACCGTCGGCGGGCCGCCCACGCTCGCGCTCGTGGACGCCTCCCCGCTTTGCGGCAAGGACACCCACGAGAAGATCATGGCGCTCCAGAAGGAATACGACGACGCCCACTTCGCCGTCATCGGCCCGCCGGGCGAGAACTACAGGACCAACCGCATGGCGGGCATCGCGCTGAGCTCCCAGAACCAGCTGAAATCCGGCGACAACAAGCCCCGCTTCTGCGGCCGGGGCGGCTTCGGCGGCGTCATGGGCAGCAAGAACCTCATCGCCATCGCCGCCCAGGCGCCGGACGACAAGACCGCCGTCACCGATGTCGTGAAGGCGGCGAACGTGGTCATCTCCAAGGGGGCGGGCTCCAAAAACTACCGCGACGCCCACAAGACCGAGGGCGGCGGCGGCACCTGGCGCAACATCGCGGGCCTTCATCCGATCGGCTGCCTGCCCGAGCGCAACTTCGAGCCCCCCGGCAACGAGGACGCCACCATCCTCTACCGGAGCGCCTACGAGGCGCCCTACGTCATCAAGGACGAGCCCTGCTTCAAGTGCGGCATCGCCTGCCACAAGAACATCTACGACCGCCCCGCGGGCGAGACCGCCGAGGGGCGCAAGGCCAAGAAGGGGAAGTTCCGCGCCAAGTTCGACTACGAGCCGCTCGACCTCATGGCCCCCAACTGCGGCATCTACGATCAGGAGCAGGCCCTCGAGCTCGTCGAGCTCTCCGACCTCATGGGCTACGACGCCATCAGCCTGGGCGCGACGATCAGCTACGCGATGGAGTGGAACGAGCGCCACCCGGACAACCAGATCCTCGACGGCATGCGCTTCGGGGACTATGAGAAGATGATGAAGTTCATCAAGGAGACCGCCGCCGGAAACTGCAACCAGCTCGGCCAGGGCTCGATGCGCCTCGCGCTGGAGATGGGCGACCTCTCCTTCGCCATGCAGGGCAAGGGGCTCGAATATCCCGCCTACCTGCCCGACACCAACCCCGGCTACCCCTGGGCGCTCGCGGGCGGCCACATGAGCATGCGCACCTTCCTGCTGCTCATCCTCGACGGCCAGAAGACCGACATGGACTACTGGGAGAAGGCCGTCCTGAACGGCATCTACTACACCCGCGACGACCTCGTCGGCACCTGCAAGTTCGCCGGCGCCCCGAATGACAACATCATCGACAGCCTGAACGACATGTACGGCACCTCCCTCTCCCTCGACGAGGTAAACCAGGCCATCCGGAAGACCTACCTGCGCGGGCGGCTGCTTGAGAAGAAGGTCGGCTACACCGACGAGGAGTACGACGTGCCCGAGCGCGTCTACCAGCGGGTGAACGAGAACATCAAGATGCCCGCCTTCATCACGCGCGCGTTCATGGATGAGCTCAAGAAACGGGTGGAGAAGGGCTGGGACGAGCTCACCGAACAAGAGGGCATCAAGCTCCCGGCGTAGTTTTTTCAGCCAAACACACCCACGCCCCGTCTTGAGGGATCAAGGCGGGGCGTTTTTTTTGCGGCGGGACCCCGAGACCAGGCGGGGACCGGGACTATTTTCAGAATCCATCCTGCAGGGCGAGGGTCATCATCCTGGGGGGATCGCGCGGAAGATCATGCACTGTCGCTTGTGTGCCCGGTGCTGGAGGGGGATGGGAGGAATGGAGGGCAAGCCCAGGGAATTGGGCCACATCAGAGAAGCAACCCCGCTCCGGCCCACGGCTCCCTCCGCCGAAAATCCTCTCAACTTGACTGAGCCAATTTGAGGGCACCTCAGGCCTTCGAGCGCAATCCTGACCCCACCTGTCCTGAAATCCGGCTTTTTTTTCCGTGAAAAAAAACAATGCCCGACTCCACCCCGGGGCTTAGATTTGGATAAGGGGAGGGATGGATCGGCGTTTTGGACAATCGTCACCTTAAGCGTGGCGGTGGTTATTTTCGTCATGGTCTTTTCCCTTTCCCCTGGGGCAGGGAGGCCCGTGATCCGGAAAAGAGGGGCTGGCGGATGTTCTCGAGTTCTGGCCGAGGTGCTTAATCGTCCGCTGACGAATCCATTTCAATGAATGTGGGATGGGGTTTAATCTTTTGGGCTTTGAGAGGGAAGCGCCATGAAAATCTATGAGCCAAAGAAAATTCTTGTGCCGGTGGATTTTTCGGAGTTGAGCCAGTCGGTTATACAAGCTGCCATGGAAATCGGCGAGGTCAGAAACGCAGAGGTCGAGGTACTGCATGTGGCCAAAGAACCCAAAATCCCCGCCTACTATGGAGACGGCTACACCCCCTATGGAGACAGCTACACCACGAGCACAGGCTTCCCGAACAACCTTAGGGAGGATACACGGACGAGGATAGAAAACCGGCTTGAGAGCATGGCAAGAAAGATTTCTCCGAGAACGAAAGTAAAGACCACGTTACTTTGGGGCGACCCCGCAAAAGCCATTGTCCAGGTAGCCAAATCGGGGAACTTTGATTTGATTGTAATGGCTACTCACGGACGAGAAGGGATGAACCGTCTCTTCATCGGTAGCGTGACGGAGGAAGTGATCAGGCGTGCCCCCTGTCCCGTTTTCGCCATCCGGGCCAAAGTGATGGAGGAGCGTGTGGCGATAGGGACACTCGAGGGAGCAGAGATAAATTAATCCGCTTACTTTTAGATTCCTGCAACCACGGCCGGAAGGAATAGCGGAGCAGAGCCAGCCCGGCAGTGATGGTTCCAGGATTCAACCAGTCAGAGGCGCCCCTTTCGGGAGACGGTCATCCTCCCGCTTCATCTCCCGGATTGCTCGTTATTCGGCAGTGCCCTCCTGGAAGGCTATCCGACCACCAGGGGGCTCCACTACACGATGAAGCGCCTCGGCCACTCGCCCCGTCAGATTCCACATTCCGCAGAGGACGGTGAGTGAGACGAGTTGTTCGGTGCTAAAGTGGCGTTGCATCTCTTCGAATGCGACGTTGTTTTCCTTTGCCGTCAGGTTCGTCACCTCCTCCGCCCAAT
>CAMYJL010000228.1 GCA_947258645.1 uncultured Nitrospinota bacterium | reverse complement strand
CCGGACTGGTGCGCCGCGATGGCCATTCTTTCCATAATGGTGATCAACTGGATTCGTCAGGGTCTGGCCCTGCTGATGCCCGGAAAATTCGAAATGCCCAAAGAGTTGATGAACCTGAGGGGAATATTCACGGCCATGGTGGAGGGCACGCAGAATTCCCTGCTCGTGGGCTCGGCCGCCGCCGCCGTCGGGATCGTCGTGGGGATGGTCGCGCTGACGGGTCTCGGTCTCAAGATGAGCTACCTGCTGGTCGCGCTTTCGGGCGGCAGCCTCCTGTTCGCTCTCTTCCTCGTGGCTGTCGCCTCGCTGGTGCTCGGCATGGCGCTTCCGATCACGGCCTCCTATCTCGTTCTGGTCGTCCTGGCAGGACCGGCGTTGGAGAGTTTCGGGGTGCCCCTCATCGCCGCGCACATGATCGTCTTCTGGCTGAGCCAGGACTCGAACATCACGCCGCCCGTCTGCCTCGGGGCCTATGTCGCGGCATCCATCGCGGCCGCCGACCCCTGGAAGACGGGGTGGTCGAGCTTCCGGTTCGCCAAGATGCTCTACGTGATGCCCCTGCTCTTCGCCTATACGCCGATTCTGTTCACCGGATCGGCCCGGCTCACGATCTGGACGATGATCACCGCCCTGTTCGGGACGGTGGCGTTTTCGGCCTGGACGATGATGCATCTCAGGCGGAAAACGACGGTTGTCGAATGGCTCTTGCTGGCCGTGGCGGCGTTTCTGTGCTTCGTTCCGGGCCGTCTCGCGCTTCCGGGCGAGATCCCCGGCTACTTCGGGAATATTGCGGGGGCTGTCCTCCTCGCCGTGGTATATGCCTGGCAATGGCGATCGACGCCCGCCTCGGTCCCCGCCGCTGCATACCCGGGCTAGGAGTTGTTTTTATCATTCCGGAATCCTCGTAAGGAGCCATCATGATCGATGAGAGATATCTCGCCTGTCCGCCCCCGGATAATAATACCCGCACCCCGAAGCTGAAGACGCCGCCGGGCGCCTGCGACACGCACGCGCATATATTCGGCCCGCCCGAGAAATACCCGCTCTCCTCCAAGCGCGGGTATAACCCGCCCGAATGCACGCTGGAGGATTATTTTCGCCTGCACGAGATTCTCGGTGTCGAGCGAGGCGTCTTGATCCAGGCCAGCGCCTACGGGACCGACATCAGCTCTATCCGGGACGCGCTGGCCACGGCGGGCGATCGTCTCCGCGGGGTCGCCGCCGTGGACAAGGACGTGACGGATGCCGAGCTGGCCCGGATGAACGAGGCAGGTTTCAGGGGAATCCGGATCAACCTGGCCGACCCGGGCGGGAATCCGTTTGACTCGTTCGCGGATATCGAAAGGGTGGGGCATCGCATCAAGGATATGGGATGGCACATGGAGTTTCTGCTCCACGTGAACGAATTTCCGGACCTCCGGAAGACGTTCAACCGTCTCTCTGTCGATTCCGTGTTTGGCCACCTGGGATACATGCCGACCTCGGAGGGGCTGGACCATCCGGGGTTTCAGGAATTTCTCGGTCTTGTGCGGGACGGGCGCGCCTGGGTGAAACTGACGGCGCCCAACCGGATCACGGGGCTTGAGACCGCCCCCTACGAAGATGTGAATCCCTACGGCAGGGCGCTGGTGGAAGCCGCGCCGGAGCGGATGCTCTGGGGATCGGACTGGCCCCATGTGTTCATTAAAAAGTCCATGCCGAATGACGGCGACCTGATCGATCAGATGCTCGACTGGGCGCCGAACGAATCCACCCGCCGGAAAATTTTTGTGGACAATCCTGCGAATCTTTACGGGTTTAACTAGCGCATGAAATGTGTCATGCACAACCTTTTTTAAAGGAAAGATACCGATGGGCCGATTGCCAATTTTGACAACCGAAGAAATGTCTGAGGAACAGAGGAACCTTCAGGAGAGAATCGCGGGCGGAAAGCGAGGCGGGTTTCGCGGGCCGTTCAATGTCTGGGTGCACAGTCCGGGTTTTCTGGATCTCCTCGAACAGGTGGGCGGCTATCTCCGGTACGAGACCGTGCTGTCCCCCCGCCTCAGCGAGATGGCGATTTTGATCACGGCGCGCTTCTGGACCGCCCAGTACGAATGGTTTGCCCACGAGCCACACGCGTTAAAGGGGGGTCTCGACGCCGGAGTCATTGATGCGATCCGCGAAAAGCGAAGGCCGGAAAACATGCGGCCGGATGAAGCCGCTCTCCACGATTTTTGCACCGAACTGCACAGTGATCACGCCGTAAGCGATGCTACGTATCGGGCAGCGGTGGAGCAATTCGGGGAGAAGGGGGTGGTCGATCTGACAGGGCTCATCGGGCACTATACGACTGTCTCCATGACGCTGAACGCCTTTGAGGTGCCCTTGCCGGATGGGGGGAAGCCGCCCCTTTCCGTTTGAGCCTTTTCGGAAACGGCCGAATGGGAGTTGGGTTTTCTTGAAAGATTCAGGTTTTACTTGGACACGGCCCGCTTTTGAAGGAGTCTTCTCAAGGCCTCCCGTTCATTCAAAAGGAGCCGCATCACGATATGGTAGTTCACGATGGCTAATTTCGGCTTTTTCATTTTTTCGTATGTAAAGCCTCTTTGGAAATAGGCATTCGTATAGTTGGGCCAATTTTTGACCGCTTGGCTGAAGTCGGCGATGGCCTTATCGTATTGGCCTTTGTCGCTGTAAATTGAGCCGCGTCTGGTTAGAACTCCGGCGGCAAATGGAACGATTTTGAGAGCGTTTGAGAAGTCGTCGATGGCTTTGTCGAGATCGCCCTTTTGTTTGTAGATTTTGCCCCGGCTGTCATAAGCGCGGGCCAAACTCGGATCGAGTTTGATCGCCTGCGTAAAGTCATCGACAGCTTTGTCTGTACGCTTCATCAGGGCGAAGGCCTGTCCTCGGTTATAGTAGGTGACGGCCAGTTCCTTTCCTTTTATGTCTCCGGATTGAATGGCCCGTGAAAATAGTTGAATCGCCTGCTCGTGGTTGCCTTTTCCCCCGGCCTCGAGGGCGGCCTTCATGTCTTCCTTTCCCCCGGCCCAAGCCGGCGGCATGTGTGCGCTGAGCAAGAGCGCGAGAATTAATACCAACCTCATCGTTCACCTCTGAATTCGAAAGGAAATATTGAAAATTGGGTTCGTGGCTTGCCCGAAGGCGACCGGATTCAAATCACAACGGCACTGTATCGAAATCAATAATAGGTGTCATGGAAATTTTGCTGTGTGCACGTAATTGAAGCGGGACAGGTGATGTAATTTTTATTTTTTTTATCTTGAAAGCCCGCTTTTCGCCCGGTGTTGTTGTGTTGGTCCCGCGCGATATGCCACCATTCAGAATCTTCATATTTGAGTTTTCTGAATCATTTTTCCGGAGATGCCGGGTCGCCTCCGGCCATGGAAGTTGTGTGGGGAGGCGGAAAAAAAAGGAGCAAGATGATGAGTGTCTTGGATTCCATGCGATTGAATGGCGCTGCGGCTTTCGTCACCGGCGCGAGCCGGGGCCTGGGCCGCGCATCGGCGCTGGCGCTTGCGGAAATGGGTGCGGATCTCGCGCTGGGCGCGACAGATGAAAAGATGCTGGAGGAGACGGCCGAGGCCGTCCGGGCGATGGGCCGGAAGGCGGTTATCTGTCCGCTGGATATCACGGCCCCCGCCTCCGCCCGGGGCGCGGTGGACCGCGCGGCGGAAGAGCTGGGCCGTCTCGATATCCTCGTGAATGCGGCGGGTTTCTGTCCGCGCGTTTCCAGCCTGGACATGTCGGACGAGGAGATGCGCCGGACGTTCGAGGTGAACATGTTCGGCACGTTTTATGTCTGCACCGCCTCGGCTCGTCACATGCAAAAGTCCGAGGTTCAAGAGTCGGGCGGCGGACGTATCGTTAATTTCGGCTCGGTCGCGGGCGTGCGCGCCCGGAAAAACGTGCCCGTCTACGCGGCTTCCAAGGCGGCGGTGAACAACTTTACCCAGTCGCTCGCCGCCGAACTTGCGCCCTTGAATATCCGGGTGAACGCCGTTGTCCCCGGACAGTTCGACACCGATATGGGCGCACCTCTCATGAACGATCCGGAGGCGCTGGCGGCTTATGTGGAGCGGATCCCTCTGGGCCGCGTGGGCCAGCCGGAGGAAATTCCGGCGCTGGTCGTATATCTGTGCTCCCGGGCTTCTTCCTACGTGACCGGCTCCGTTGTCGTTATCGACGGCGGCCTCACGCTTCAATGATCGGCGATGTGAGTCGGGTGTGCGATGTGCCGTCTCTTGGTCTGGGCCATACCCGCATGGAAAAGGAATAAAAATTGTCCGAAGGGTATCTGATAGGCGTTGATGTCGGAGGCACGTTCACCGACCTCGTTGTGGCGGACCAGGCGGGCCATCTGCTCTGTCTGGCCAAGGCGGCGACATCTCCGCAAAGCCCGGAGCAGGGCGTTCTCCGCGCTCTGGAACGCGCGGCATCCACAATGGGACTGAGCGTGGATTCCCTTCTCAGGGACTGCACCCGTTTCGTCCACGGGACGACGGTGGCGACCAACGCGCTGCTTACCCGAAGAGGAGCGAAGGTGGGCCTCCTCGCCACCGAGGGGTTCCGGGACGCGCTCTCTTTCCGAAGGGGTTTGCGCGAGCATGTTTGGGATCACCGGGCGCCCAATCCTCCCGTTCTGGCTGATCGGTATCTGCGTCTTCCCGTGGGAGGGCGGATTGATCGGGACGGGCAGGAGATGGCGCCGCTCGAAGAGGCCGTCATTCATGAGGCGGCGGAGATTTTTAAAGGAAACGATGTCGAGGCGGTCGCCGTCTGCTTTTTTAATTCCTACCTGAACGGTGCCCATGAAGAGCGGGCCGGGGAGATTTTGCGGGAGATCCTGCCGGACGTTTCCATCATCCTCTCCTCGCGGGTCACACCCATCATGGGGGAGTATGAACGCTCCTCCACGGCGGCGGTCAACGCTTTCATCGCGCCGCGTACGACGACCTATCTGGCCGCGCTGGAAGAGACGCTTCGGGGCCTGGGCTACCAGGGGCCGCTTTTGCTCGTTCAAAGCAACGGGGGCGTGGCCACGGTGGCGCACTGCCGTCTCCTGCCGGCGTCGCTGGTCCTCTCCGGGCCCGCGGCGGGCGCCGCCGCAGGGCGCATCTACTCCGCCGCCTGCGGCGTGCGGGACGCCGTTTTCTTCGACATGGGGGGAACGAGCTGCGATGTGACCCTGCTTCGCGGGGGGCGCCCCGGGATGGTCGATCAGTCGGCGGTCGGCGGCTACCACGTGAGCCTTCCCTCGGTCGAGGTGCACACCATCGGCACGGGGGGCGGAACGATCGTCTGGGTGGATTCGGGCGGCGGCCTCCGGGTGGGTCCACGAAGCGCGGGGGCGGAGCCGGGCCCCGCCAGCTACGGAAAGGGGGGCGGAGAGCCCACCGTCACAGACGCGCATCTTCTGCTGGGCCGGCTCGACCCGCACGGCCTGCTGGACGGCGAGCTTCCCCTTTCAACCGATCTGGCGGAGGAGGCCTTCCGCCGTCATGTCGCCGGACCTCTTGGCATGGAGGCCGGGGAATCCGCCGCGGGCGCGATCCGGATCGCCAACCGCCAGATGGCCGGCGCCGTCCAGACCATCTGCGCGCGTCACGGCGCCGATCCCCGTCGGATGGCTCTCGTGGCGGGCGGCGGCGCGGGCGGCCTCTCGGCTTCGGCGGTGGCGAGAATCTGCGGCATGTCGAAGGTGATCATCCCGCGCGAGGCGGCGGGCGCCTGCGCGGTGGGGATGGTCGGGAACGCCGTCCGCTACGATCGGTTGAAGAGCCGGACGATTCGCCTCGAAGAGATGGATTCCGCCGCTCTCGCCGGGGAACTCGATGGTCTTCAGGCGGAAATC
>CAMYJL010000227.1 GCA_947258645.1 uncultured Nitrospinota bacterium | reverse complement strand
AGAAGCGATCCGTCAGGCCGGTTGTGCTTTACGACGGCGCAGCCAGGGACCGAGAATGAGGTAAAGGCTCCAGATAATGGCCGCCAACAGGAAAACCGAAGCAACGGGCCGCTGAATGAACATATAGTTTAATACACTTCCCTTCGCGTAGAGCATGGTCTGGCTCAAGCGGTACTCGATGGGCTCCGCAAGTACGAAAGCGATGATCAGCGGCGCGAGGTCAAACTGGAATTTCCTTAGTATATATGAGCAGATTCCAATAATCACCATGAGGATCACATCGGAATTCGAGCCCGTGGAGAGCGTTCCGACGAAGGCCAGCGCCAATATGATAGGTACCAGATAGGCCTTTTTGAGCTGAATCGCCCGGGCAAAGGGCTTGAGGAGAATGTAGCCCAGGCCGATGAAGAGGATATTGGCAAAGACGATGGCAATGAGCAGGGCGTAGATGAGGGGGCCCTGTTCCTGGAAAATCTGGGGGCCGGGGCGCATGCCGTGTGCGACGAAAGCGCCCAAGAGGATGGCCGTGACGTTGTCCCCGGGAATTCCCAGCGTGAGGAGTGGAACGAGGGTGGGCCCGTTGACGGCGTTGTTGGCCGCTTCGGGTCCCGCGATGCCGTCGAGTTCCCCCTTGCCGAAAGTTTCCGGATGATTTGAGGCCCGCTTGGCCGCGCTGTAGCCGATGAAAGCGGCGACGACCTGACCCACGCCGGGCACCATGCCGATCCCCGTCCCAATGGCGGTGGAACGGAGAATGGTGCGGATTGAGCCCTTGAACTCGGTCCAACGGAGGCGCTCCCCGGTTTTGGACAGATTGACGTGTTCGGAGATAAAGCGCAGGGTCCGTGATTCCATCGCTTCCAGCACTTCAGGTAGCGCGAAGACGCCGATGGCCAGCGGAATGAGGGGAATGCCCCCGCTCAGGGCTTCAATATCGAATGTCATCCGGGTCGCACCCGTGGCGGCGTCGGTCCCGATGAAGCCGAGCCCGAGCCCGAGAAAGGCGGCGATGGCACCCTTGAGTCCGGACTCGCTGGAAACGCTCGCGATCAAGATGAGGGAGAAGATAATGACGGCGAAGACCTCGGGCGGGCCGATCAGCAGGGTAATGATAGCGATGGGGCCAATCGCCAGGAGCGTGAAAATGTCCGAGAGCGTATCTCCGATTGTGGATGAAAAAAGGGCCATCTCGAGGGCTTTGCGCCCCTGCCCCTTTCGCGTCAGCGCTGGGCCGTCGAATGTGGTAGCGATGGAAGCGCCTGTGCCGGGGATGCCGACGAGGATGGCCGAGATGCTCCCGCCGTAAATCCCCCCTTTATAAACACCGACCAGAAAGGGGATACCCAGCATGGGTTCGAGCTTGAATGAGATTGGCAGGAGCACGGACATGGCCAGGATGGTGGTCAGGCCCGGCATTGCGCCGACAAACATTCCAACGGTAAGCCCGGCCGAGATGTACAGGTAGGTGTCCCACCGGAGGAGAAGGCTGAATCCCTGAAAAAAAGCGTCTAGCATTGAGCTTTCCTTATCCCCCGAGAAAAATTCCGGTGAAGAATTTCATCAGGGAATCTTCCATCCTGGCGATAAATTCGATCTCGCTTCGAGGAAGTGCAATCAAAAGCAGCCGCTCGAAAATAAAGCGGATCGCAATGGGAATGACAATTACGCCGGGCAAAAGGGCCAACGGGTTTGTGAGGCCGAGGTACATTGCGACCACCGCCGTCATCAACATGGTGGAGAATATGAACCCGAGCCAGGGAACCAGGAATGCGTATGTCACTGCGACGACCATTGTTAGGCCGGCGCGGGTATATCGATCCGCTTCGTCCGTATCAGAGGGCGATGAGGCCGCCTGAAGCCGGCGGGCCGCAATAACGGCGTAGCTCAGGCAGAGGAGCGAGAGGAGGCCGAAGGCGAGCCGGGGAAAAAATATCGGAGACAGGGTGACAAAATCCTGTGACGATTCAATACCGCCGGAGGCAATGAGGCTCGGCATGAAGATGGCCAGGGAGGCCGTGCCACACGTCAGGAAAAGGGCGAAGAAGAACTCCAGCCTGCGCATCGTCGGGCTTTGAGATGTCGAGGCTTCGTCTTCGGCGGCCACGGGCGTTCCTCAAGATCAAGGGTAAATCCGCTTGCAGAGTGTCTTTCCGCCGGAGCCGGGGCTACCCTAAGAATCGCTCCGGATCAAGCGGTTCAAATTAAACAGAATTCAGCGTATTATTCACCAAATAAAACCCATCGGCAACGAGTAACCAATTGGAAAAGACGAGAGCCGGCCATTGCCTCCGATCCACAGCGTCCGTGGGCGGGCGGTCACTGGCCGGAAGCAAGGTGATTTGGCCCCGGCCATCTGGAGAGGTTCGGGAGGGTGTTTCGGTCCCCGTGCGCGGGCGATAGATACTTCATGAGAGGAAGAACAGCGATGACGAACGGTAAATCCGTAAAAATCATTAATTCTGTGGAACTCAGCAAGGATATGGAATATGAGCCGCCCTACACGATCCTCTGGGGGGTGAACGATGAGACGACGGACACCAAGGTCATGACCATGGCGCGGACGATCATCCCCCCGGGCGGCAGGAACAAAATGCACTACCACACCTGTGATGCGACTTTTTACGTCGCCCGGGGGCCCATTCACGTCTATACGGGTGATCCCGAGAATCCCGATCGCCAGCTGGTCGAGGCGGGCCATTTTTGCTACGCCCCGGCGGGCGTGGTTCACGGCCAGGGAAACCCCAGCCTGACCGATGTCGCCGAGCTCATCGCCACCTACGGCAATTGCTCCCACCGCGACAAGGCGGGAACGGTGTTCGTTCAATAGGGCTTTCCGTAGGGGCAGTGTTTTCTGGTTCGGCAATGATCCTTTTTCATTCGGAGTTAAAGATGGACCGAGGCATGATCGCATTCTGGTACGACCTCCCGGAAAAGGGGCGGGACGAATATTTCTCCTGGCTCCACGAGGTGCACCTTCCCGAAATTCTGGCGGGCCGGGAGGAACTCCTCTGGGCGGCGCATTATAAAAACGCCGGCGGCGGCGACCGCTTTCACGAAGTGGTGAAAGACATGATGCGCGCGAAAGAAGGAGAGGTGGGTACGGGGCGCGACTACCTCCTCCTCATCGGTGCCGCCTCGCCGCACACTTTCTTCAACCCGAACTTTCCCCAGATCAGGGAGCGTCACAGCGGGGAAACCAAAGAGATGGTGGGCCGGCGAATCGGGCTGAACGTTTGCGTCTTCTCCGAAGAAGCACGGGTGGACGGCCCAGACATCGGCGCCCGCCCCTTGGGCGAGACCCCCGGTCCCTACATCCAGATGGGCAATTTCAATGTGGCCAACGCTGAAAACAGCCACGATCTGGGCGGCTGGTACGCTCAGGTCCGCCTTCCCTTCATGGCGGAAATGCCCGGCTGTATCGGCGCCCGACAGCTGCTCGCCGCCGCCGGCTGGGGGAGGCACTCGATTCTCTACGAGTTCGTCTCCGGCGATGCGCGGGATAAAAAATTTGTTCCTCACGAAGAAGACGGCCTGAACAAATCCACGTGGACCGCGCGGATCCACGATTACGTCATCCATGCCCCCTGTTCTCCGTTTGTCGGTCCCCGATTGTGGCCGCCGGTGGCGGGGGAAGCGTAATTCCTAGGGTACAGGTCGCGGCTCCTGTGGCCGCCTGACAGAGGAGGAAAAAAACATGGCCAAAGTGATCAGCACAAAAAACCTCTCGCCGGATCTGAAATACGAGCCCGGCTTCGAGCTCAAGTTCGGCATCACCGACGAGTCCACCGGCATCGAGACGGCCACCCTCGTGCGGACCCATTTTCCCGCCAAGAGCGAAAGCAGGGCGCACTATCACGAAAGCGGCGACCTGATGTGGTTCCATATCTCGGGCCCGCCCGCTGTCTGGCTCATCGGAAATGAGAAGGAGAAGCACGTCACCGAGCCGGGCGATTTTATTTACATTCCGAGGGGCGAGATCCACAACACCATCAACTCTCACGAGACCGAGGCCGTCGAGGGCGTGGGCGGCTACGGCGGCTGCGGAAACCCCTACAAGAGTGGAAAGATTTTCGTCGAATAAAAACACGGCAAAAAGGTGAGCGCATGGACAGGGGAATCTGGGCGGTCTGGTACGATCTGCCGGAGAGCGGCGGAGAGGAATACCTTGGCTGGCTCCACGAGGCGCACCTTCCGGAGATGCTGAAGCGCCCCGGCTTCTTGTGGGCGGCGCACTTCGAAGTTGTCGGTGGCGGCGAGCGAATGAACCAGGTGCAGGGAAAACTCACCTACACATCGGATGAGGGGGTTGGTTCGGGGAGGGATTATGTTCTCCTCTTCGGGGCGGCCTCGCCGCACGTCTTCTGCGACCCCAGCCTCGCCGAGATCGAAGCGGCGCAGAGCGCGGGGACGGGCGAAATGCTCGGCCACCGCCTGGGGGCCCGCACCTGCATCTTCAGCGAGGAGGCGCGGGTAGACGGCCCCGAGGTCGCCACGCGCGGGCCGGGGCTTACGCCGGGCCCGGCCATTCAGATGGGCAGCTTCAACGCCAACTCGCTCGAGGCCGAGTTCGACCTCGGCGCTTGGTATGCGCAGTACCGCCTCCCCGCCATGCGCCGGATGAAGGGATGCGTCGGCGCGCGCAAGCTCGTTTCGGCGGCGGGCTGGGCCAAGCATTCAATTCTCTACGAATTCACCTCCCTCGAGGCCCGGGAGGAGAATTTCCAGGGACAGGAGGACAACGCCCTGGACGAAAAAGAATGGACAGGCCGGGTCATTCGCTATGTGACGCATGCGCCGGGCTCGCCGAGCGTCGGGAGGCGCATCTGGCCGCCAGCCGGATAAGGGAATTTCTCATTTACGAACTTTTCATCAGGGAGAGCGCAATGGATCGGGCAATCTGGGCAACCTGGTACAACCTTCCGGAAGAGGGAAGGGACGAATATCTCTCATGGCTCCATGAAGTGCATCTTCCGGAAGCGCTTCAGCGGCCCGGCTATCTGTGGGGGGCGCACTATCAATCCACGGACAACGTCAAAAACAACGTCGAGGGACGGCTGGGCCATACAACCGATCCGTCGGTTCCCTCGGGCGACCGTTTCATCCTCCTCTTCGGCGCGGAGACGCCGCGCCCCTTCTTCGATCCGACGCCCGCCGAGCTTGCCGAAAAGCGGACCCCCGACGCCGCGGAGATGATCGGCCGCCGGATTGGCGAGCGCTCCGCCATCTTCGCCGAGGAGGCGCGGGTGGACGGTCCCGAGGTGGCCCAGCGCAGCAAGGACATGACCCCCGGGCCCTGCATCCAGATGGGCAGCTTCAACGCCGGCAAGGTGGAGGACGAAGACGAGCTCGGGGCCTGGTATCACGCCTGGCGGCTTCCCTGCATGGAGACGCTCGAGGGATGCATCGGCTGCCGGAAGCTGATCTCCATCTCGGGCTGGGCCAAGCACTCCGTCCTCTACGAGTTCACCTCCCTCGATATTCGGAACGCCCATTTCCCGGGCCACGAGAAGCACGACCCCGAAAAAGAAGCGTGGACGGACGCCGTGGTCCGCAAGCTCGTCCATGCGCCGGGCTCGCCCAACGTGGGCCTGCGCCTCTGGCCGGCCATCTAGGACAACGGTCTGCCGTCTTCTGGCGTCTTATGGCGTCCTGGAAGGGCGTAATTCGGTGGACTTTCAGACCATTTAGTCTTAATATTTCCTTTGGATGTTCCGCCTTCCCCCTCTCCAATGGGGCGATATATTCCGCTGTGCCCCGAAAGCACGGCTTCCATTACATAGTGAGTGCGCCGATATATGGAAATGGCAATGGCCGAGTCTGCAAAACTGGAGACACATGGGCTCGAGAGCCCAAGCTGCG
>CAMYJL010000226.1 GCA_947258645.1 uncultured Nitrospinota bacterium | reverse complement strand
GCCAGAGATGATTGGCGAAGCAACTTCAGCTACAACTGCCATGGCATTTTCGAGATCTGGCAAATCCCATGAAAGCGCTATCTCATCTTTGCCCAAGACATTCCAGTTCGCCTCCCGCAAAAGATGAATTTTCCCAAAAGGCAGGTCGATAGCCATCTTGGAGACCTTGCCGGAGTTGAGCGCTAAGTTGTATGTCCCTTTCGAATCGAATTGAACCCGTCCCAGTGAGATCCCCTTCCATTCCTCCTGCTCGATGGGGCGCATCTTCGCCTGAACCACCTCTCCTTGAAGGGAAATATTCCACCAGATTTTCTGTGCCGCCGACAATGACACATCCATTTTTCCGACAACCCGGCCCGCGAGGTCTTGAATGAATGGAGACGGGGACACCAAGCGGGCAAAAGGGGCAATCTCGAATGGATCAAAAGCGGTCGACAGATGGTAAGAAAACGCGTCCCCTTCTTTCCGGCTACGTACGGCAATCAACAAAGCTGCGAGCTTCTCTACTTTTTGATCAAGCTGGATGGGCAGATCAACAATGGAACTGACCCATTGCTCCGCATCGTTCAGATTTTCAATCGCAAATAACATACGAGCTTCATCCCGGCCATCGATGTTCCACAAGGCCTTTTGCTCCAGCTCAACTCTCGCAAAAGGGAGCTTTACGATGAATTTTTTGACCTCGCCGGATTCCGTCTCAGGGTTAAACCACCCCGCCGTCTGGATAGCCACCCTTTTCATTCGGGCATGGTTCCACTTTCCCTCTCGGTTTGGCCGCACATCCGCATTGAGACTTTTCCCGCGCAATTCCAGGTTCCACCGAACCACTCTTTTCGGGGAGAGGCTCAATTCGAGCTTTCCACCGGCCAGTCCCTTGATATTTCGCAAGTGTTCGGGAAAAGGCACCAGCTGAGAATATGGGGCCATTTCGAGGTGCAAAAAAGAAGATGACGCGGTAAATCCAAATTGCTCGGAGCGCGTTCGGTCACGATGAGCAGAAACCCGAAGGGCGAGTTTTTCTTCTTTCTTAACCTCCTGGAATGAAAAACCGGTAAACTGGCCGGCCATTTTCCTAAAGGCCGACAGATCGGTTAAATTCACCTGAAACTTGGCGTCATCGCGGTCAGCGACGTTCCAAACCGCTTTTTCTGAAAGGCGAACATTTCCAAACGGAAGCTCAAGTTCGAGCGAGGACATCTCGGCCGATTCGCGAGAAAGACGGTAACGGCCCTTCGAGCGCAAACGGAGATGGCTGACGGAAAGGGGGCGCCATTTCTCCTTTGGGGCAGATCGAACTTCTGCGCGGGCGTCCCGTCCTTTGAGATCGGTTTCCCAGCGAAGCTGCTGACCCTCCGAGAAGGAGACCGAGACATTTCCCTCCACCTCCCCTCGGAGTTTTTGGACACCGCCCGGCAAAGAGACAAGCCCGGCGAATGGACCGATCGCCAATGGTTCAAATGAGGCGGAAACGTCCACCGAAAAATTCCAGGATTCCTTTCGGTTGCGCGACCCCTTCAGTGTTGCCCTCGCCTGGATTCCTTTTTTTAAACCTTTGACAGTTAGACCTGCGAGGTTCGAAATCAAATCAGACAGTTTCGCTGTATCCACCACATGAAGTTGTGCTCTGATTTCATCTTGTCCGGAAATATTCCATCGCGCCCTGTTGAGCAGATGCATCCGTGCATAGGGCAGATCCATTTCAAGACGGGTAATTTCAGCCGAAGACGTCTTGCTATCGAAAACCCCTTTTGTTCGAATACGAATAGGGGGGAGGCGAACCAGTTGCTTTTCATTTGAGGTTTTCCTCCACCCCTTTGTTCGCAGACCCGAGGCAATCAGATCTGACCTCCATTCGAGAACTTTTTTTGAAGAGAACCTGGCTTCTACCTTTCCCCCCATCGTTCCTTTTGTTTCTTTCCACCATCCATTCTCTGGAATCAGGTCCAAGAATGTCTCGAGCCCGAGAGAGTCAAATTTGGCAGAACCCTCGAAATCAAATTCCTTCTTTTTGCTCCGGTCCCTGATAGCGGATAAAGAAATGGCGAATTTGCCCCTCTGCTTGGGTTCTTGGAAAGGAATCCTCAGGATAGACGATGCCATCTTTGCGGCGGCCCCCGCATCGGTCAGATCTAGGTTCACATGAATCGCGTCTTGCCCTGAATCGTTCCACCAGGAGGGTTTTGCCAGCCTCACCTGTCCGAACGGAACCCCGAGGCGTAAGGCGTCAATTCGAACGGCCTGCCGCCCAAGATCCCATTGCCCTTTGGAGCGGAGGTCCCATGCCTTGAGAACCACGGAACGGTTCTTTTTCCGCGGGCTGGAGATTTCTGCCTCAAATTTCCCCCCTTGAAGATCGGCCTCCCATTCAATGGCGCTCTTCCCGGAAATATGCGCTTTAATCTCTCCTCCCACCTTTCCGTCCAGAATCCGCAGCTCCTCGCGAAAAGGGCCAAGCGCAAGAAACGGGACCAAGTCGAATGGAGACAGGTTCGCAGAGATCCGGTAGGTATTCTTGCCCGGGTCAACGGATGCATTCGCCTTGAAACGAACATTTCCAGGCTGAAAGCATCGTCCATCCAGGAGGACATCGAATGGCTCTCCCAACTGGATCGCTTTTGCTTCAAGGCGTTCAAACGAACAATGCGTGCGGAAAGCGGGTCTTTCTCCCGCCTTGGCAGAAATGAGCTTCAACGTCAGTTCGTCGAGATCCATTTCTTGGATCACAACATCGAAACCTGTCTTTTCGGTCTCTTCAGATGTTGACGTTTCGGTGACTTGATTCTCGGTCCCGATCGCAGTTCCGCGAGACGAATCGGGACGCTGATCGGCTTTTGCGGTAAGCGAGCGAAGGCGTTGAATGATGTCGTCAAAGCTGAAGCGCCCCCGATCATCACGAGATGCTTGGAGCAAAGCGCCACGTAGGTTCAGATGCAGGATGCTCACCCGGTTGTAGAACAAGGCCAACGGATTGATTTGCGCGCGGACCTTTTCTACGCGTAAAAGTGGTGATTTCTTGTCCGATTGGTCCGAACGGGCGGCCACCGTTAAACCATTGGCCTCGATCCCGAACAGACCGATTGAAAGACGCTCCAGGCGCACTTCCCGGCCGATTAGAGCGCGAGCTTTTGCCTCTGCCAGGCGCTTGACGTAGTCGGATGAGGAGAGGACGTATAAAACGACGAGTCCGCTTAAAACCACGACCGCGATTGCTGCCGCCCATTTGAGCCAGCGTCTCATGAGAGTCTCGCAAAATGATTAAGCGTGAGGAAAAATCTTTCCATCGCAATGATACCTTCATTGGGGTCGTTTCAATCAAATGGTTTCAATCGAGTCATATTTTAATCGATTGGGCGAGGTTGCAGCTGGCAAGTTCTCCCCATTTGAATTGACCGTAAACAGAGCCAGCCCTCAACCGGTGCATCACCGGAAACAAGCCGCCTGCCCGTTTTTGGAAAAAAATTGACGATCATTTCTCTACCGAGTTCATTCCATCGGGCGATTGCCCCGTATTCTGCATGTGAACCTGTAACCGGTGCAATTCACTACTATGGAAGTATTTAATAGCCACGCGGAGGTGAATTCCGAATACAATGGCGGCTTCTTTTTCCGTTGGCGTCCCCCACTTCCACCCCCACATACATGTCCTTGCGTGGGAAATAACCCGCTATTATTCCCAATCCCTGTCCCGGGATGGCGATTGTTGGCCGGTTGGAAAACGCAAAATTGCTGAACCCTGTGGTAGCACTTTGGTACCGGTAAACGTCCAGATAAGACTCCATGCTCACTTTGCCGCCACGCACGATAAAGCGGTCGGCGAAGAGGTGCTGTACCCACCAGACCTGAGCATCCTGAATTCGTGGTTTTAGCCGGAATTCTAGGCATTTTGGCTTCAGTTGATTTTTTGGACAGGAGGTCAAAATGCGTCGAAAAGTTCCGCGGGACCAGGACAGCGGCTTGATTCATCATTCGCCATAGACAGGGACACGTCAATATTCCCGGCCTCTACTTGCACCTATCGGAATCCTCGGGTAGCGTTAAATTGTCTTTCCCACGAATGGTCGAGGGAAGGCTTGTCGGGGCCATGCAGATAGAATGAAGTTCCCTTCCTAAAAAGAAGCTCCATTCGTCAGCATAATCCTTTTCATCTCCATTCAAGGGGAAAAGTATGGCATCAGGTACGGTGAAATGGTTCAATGACTCAAAAGGGTTCGGATTTATTACTCCAGAGGACGGGGGGGATGATTTGTTTGTTCACTTCTCCGCCATCAGCGGCGATGGATTCAAGACCTTAAACGAAGGCGATCAAGTTACCTATGAAGCCGGCCAGGGGCCCAAGGGACCTCAGGCTCAGAATGTGGTAAAAGCTGGATAAATCATCAAGAGGTGTTTCCCGAAAATGGCGGCCGAAACCGGTCGCCATTTTCTTTTGCCCCGAAAGAGTGGGTTTTCATGATGTCTGAAAAAAAAGATTTGGAAAATGTGCTGAATGCAGCGCCATCGGCTCCCTAGAAGAGATCTTCCTCACGGGAAATGATGTGAACACGTCCATCGCGTGCAACATGTGCATGGCGAAATGCCAATTTCAGCCAGGATTCTAGGCATTTCGGTTTCAGCCGAATTTTTGGACAGGGTGGGGTTCCCGGAGCGGGCTTCAGGTGGGGGCGCCGGATGCCCGCCAAGTCATTGATAATAATAGCTTCCCACCCTCCCCTTGACATTTGGGAGCCAGAAGCGCATAAACCTGCTGACATTTCTCGCGATCGCGCGTTGTGCTTCCTAGCGATCGGAAGCGCCTCTCATCCCGGGACCTATCCAGTTACCCTCCGACTTCTCCAGATTGCGCGTGGAAAGCGGTACTCGCCACGATGCATACGTCCGCCCGATGGGGCGGCGGATCCTGGCAGAAGGAAGTTCATTTACATGACTCAACGTTCGTTCGCCGATCTCGGCGTGACCGGGCCGCTCCAGCGCGCCCTTCGCGCGGAAAACTACGCCCATCCGACACCGATCCAGGATCAGGCCATCCCGCAACTCCTCGCCGGAAAGGATCTGCTCGGTATCGCCCAGACCGGCACGGGAAAAACCGCTGCCTTTTCCCTGCCCATCCTGCAGCATCTTTCCGCCAACAGACCCAGCGACAAAAGAAACGCCGACGACAAAGGGGAGCGCGGCTGCAGAAACCGCCGGCGATCCGCCCCGCATGCCCTCATTCTGGCGCCTACGCGCGAGCTCGCCCTCCAGATCGGGGAGAGTTTCCGCTCCTACGGGCGGCACCTCTCGCTGCGCCACACCGTCATCCTGGGCGGCGTGAGCCAGCATCCCCAGGTCCGCGCACTCTCCAACGGGGTGGACATTCTCGTCGCCACGCCGGGGCGCCTGCTCGATCTGCATGAACAGGGCCACGTCCGCCTCGGCCAGATATCCCACCTCGTCCTGGACGAGGCCGACCTCATGCTCGACATGGGTTTCCTGCGCGATGTGCGTAAGATCATCGCCGCCCTGCCCGCCAAGCGGCAGACCATGCTCTTTTCGGCGACCATGCCCCCCGACATCGCACGCCTGGCCAGGGAGGTCCTGAGCGATCCCGTCCGCGTCGAGGTCTCCCCGAGAACCATCACCGTCGAGCAGATCGACCAACGCGTCTTCTTCATCGACACGGCAAACAAGCGCGCCCTCTTGGCTCACCTCCTCCAGGACGCCGACATGAGCCGCGTGATCGTCTTCATGCGCACGAAGCGGGGCGCCAGCCGCCTCGCCGAGCAGCTCGGAAAAGCGGGCTTCCCGACCGAGGCCATACACGGCAACAAGACCCAGAGCGCCCGCCAAAGCTCCCTCGCGCAGTTCCGAAACGGGCGCGCGCGGACGTCGCCGCGCGCGGTATCGACATCTCCGGCGTGAGCCACGTCGTCAATTATGAGCTCCCCAACATCCCCGAGAGCTACGTCCACCGTGTCGGGCGGACCGCCCGGGCCGGCGCCGGGGGCGTTGCGCTCTCATTCTGCGACTCATCCGAGCACGCCTTCCTCCGCAGCATCGAGCGGATAACGAAGCGACCCATCACCGTCGTCGAAAATCACCCCCACCAAAGCTCCGCCGCGTCCAACGGACAAATCCCACCCAGACCGTCCCCACCCGGGCGATCGGCACCCAAGCGCCGGGACGCATCCGGGCCTTCCCACCCCAACAAGCGTCGATCCGCATCCAACGGAAACGCGCCCAAGCGGCAGACCTCGCCAG
Source organism: uncultured Nitrospinota bacterium (assembly GCA_947258645.1). GTDB lineage: Bacteria > UBA8248 > UBA8248 > UBA8248 > UBA8248 > CAMYJL01. The sequence continues at coordinate 3,720 of CAMYJL010000226.1, read as the reverse complement.
GCGGGCCAACTTCGAATGGGTCGAAGCCCAAACGTCAGCCCTTGTCCGGAGAGCGAACCGCTCCCGGTGGAGCCACGCCCGGCGCTCCCAGGACACGCCGAAAGCGCAGGCCCCGGAGACGTGCCTCAGCGGCGTAGGCAACTCCTGACCCCATAATCCCCTGACAAAAGCCGAGGCTGTTTATCGTTTCGCCCGGAGTGATTCTGGGCGAAAGGGTAAAGGCGCGGGGTGGTGGTCATCCCGGCACCCAAGGCGGGAAATTTTTCATTATTTTCGGCTTCTTCCACCAGCGAATTACCTCTCTTCTCCTGCGACCGTTGGCGGTTACCTCCCCCCCCAAGAAAGGCACCCCCGCGTTCTCTCCGGTATCCCCCGGGGGGAAATCCCGCTCCGGCCCGCAGTTCCCGCTTAAGTATCCCCGCCTCCCTCCGATAAGAAATCGTGGAAGACAACGATCTGATATCCACCGGGAGGGGGAGGCTTCAACATGAGGGTTCTGACGAGGATTTTGCGGTTTTTCCGCGGAAACCGGACGAATCAGCCACCAAAGGACTGGACTCCGCCGACGCGGGATGAGAGGGATTCGGCGGGTGATAAAGGAAAATTCGAAGAAGCGGCCGAGAGCATTCTCTTTTTCATCGATTGTCCCTGCGAGTGCGGCCGCGCCATCCGGATGGCGTTGACTCCGGCAAGACCGGATAAGGAATACGACATTCCGGCAATCGGAAACAAGTTCTGGCAGCAACTGGTGGACGAATACGGGCTCGAAGCGGCGATCGAATATCTTCACGAAAACGCATAGACCCGCTTCAGCGCGAAAAAAAGGCGGCGGCGCCGTCTCGAACGAGAAAATTCATATTGGCCCTGGAACGGGCGTCTCCTTCGGGGATTAATCATCCCCTTCCCATCCCCCTCCGCTCGGGGAGACTGCCTATTCCAGGGCCTCTTTTTGCCCTAACGATCGGAGCCGCAAAATTTTTTCTCCGATTTCGCGAAATTCGATTCAAGAGTTTTCGCAAGAGGTCGATAGGAATAATAGGACCCTGGAACGGGCTTTCGCTATATCGAGGTCACTCAGTCAGACCGCCTTCCTCGATTAGATCGCCCCTTTCGGGGCCTTTTTTTTCACCCGGAATGTTCGCTGCAGAATGCGGGAAAGGATTGTCGCGGGTTTTCCGGCGGGCGCGGAGCGTCCATGAAAAACATGCCAAAAGAAATAAAAGGGCGGGCCCGAAACCTTCGAGCCCGCCTTTATTCTGATTGCGGGGCCTTCGCCCCTCCATTCGCCCTTCCGGGCCGCCTAGGCAATCCGCACCGCCCAGATGCCCGGCACCATCTCTTTCAGCTCACCACAGCGCCAGCCCACCTTTCTGGCCGACGTCGTGAACCGCTGGATGGACGACCGGAAACTCTCCGAATTGCGCGCCACTTTCTCGATGATGGGCGTAATGTCGTCGCCGTAGTCGCCAACAAATGAAATCTTCATGACCGTTTCCTCCCGTCCAAAAACCCGTGTTGAAAAACCCTTCGTCAAGACGCCGCCCCGGGCCCCTCTACCCCGTTTCCGGGGGGCGTCTGACATAAGTAAATCTAGGGGTTTTCCCGCGCGGGGACAGTGAATGGGCACACACCGGTATTGTGAAGGCGGCGGTCAAGTTTTCCGGGAAGAACGCGAAAACAAAATAGTGAAAAGTGAATGTGTTCATATATAAAAAATCGGGAGGAGGCTCCCCTCCCCCCCGGCGCGTTTCGGGCGCATACGATCTGCCTTTAGCGCTGTGCCGGTAAATTTTTTCTTGTAATTTCGCACTCCGGAATATGTTTCCAAATCGTATCGGTCGGGCCCGTTTCAGGCTCCCAAATTTCTGAACCACCTTTCCATCCAAATAGCTTTTTTGACTTTTTTGTCCAATATATAATACAATTAATAAAAATAACTCAGCCTTCTTTGCATTTTTAGATGCTGAAAGGGGCAAAATGGTTGGTCGATATGGCTATTTTTTTCTACTTCTGATCACGCTCGTAGTCACTCCCGGATGTACCTCGCGCTACGACAGGGTCGTGGCCACGCGACCGGACGGTGGGATTTCGAAGGAAATTCACCATTCATTCAACATCGTGTTTTCGGCGGCGGTCCGGGTGATGCACCAAAACAATGAAACGATTGACGAAGCGGTCCTGAAAACCGGAAGGATTGTCTCCCTTGGTCCGTTCATCTCGAAGGCCATCTTCCTGAGGAACCTTCCAAACGGCGCTTCCCGGGTGGAACTCTCGGCCAGCATGTCCCGGCCGGAACTTGACGCATTCCCGGGCGGTCCGGACGCTTTTTTCGCTCAGCTGAAGGACCAAATCACCGAATTTGAAAAAAAGTGGGCGCGGGAAAAGCGATTGGCCAAAACGAAGGTGGACCCCGATTTGCGGAGAATTTACTCGCCCCAGAAGACATCCACCCAAATCATTGTATGCCCGGAATGTACTCGGCAGCGACGCGTTCCCTACGGACGCACGGTGATCAAACAGCGCGGATTGCCCTGAAACATTCTACGGGAAGTTGCGGAATATTCCTCTACATTAGGAGCAAGGCCCGAAAAGCCCGATTTCGAGCCAGCATGATTCATTCATCACCCACACGTTAAAAAGACAAGAACTATAAATGCAAGTAAAATTTTGAAATGGTTTTGGTTGTATTCATTGACTAAAATCCCACATTCTCTTTAATTGTACTCACAATCGAATAATCCAAATCACCAGGACCACGAGGCGATGAATACTGGACTTCGTTTGAAATATTGATCAAACGAGAATTCCGGATAAGCTCATTGTCCGCAAAGTGCTCCACCTTAAATAAATAAGGAGCTCCTTTGACGTATAAATTATCAATGACATTGCCGTAACTTCTCGTATTTCGATAAACAAAGTAAGAATAATTAATCACCGCCCTGACAACATTCTCAAAGTGGCAATTTATAAAGGTATTGCCGTGTCCTCCCGACTGCAAACCTTCATCCTCGGTGGTATCAAAAAAGGCAATTCCATAAGCGGGCGATATCGCCTTGCATCCATCAAAGGTATTTCCCTCAGCTCCATCCCGGGCCACAAAAGCATATGAGGCATCAATCGCTTCATTGTTTTTGAACAGGTTATTTTTAACACCTCTATGGCGAACATAGAAAGAACCTGACAAATTGATAGCCAAATTATTTTCAATTAAATTGTTCTGACCCGTTCCTTTAATTCCGATTCCATGTCCACCATGAACCAAGTCACCCACTCGATGCACGAGCGAATTCCTTATGACATTCGAATCACCCTTGATCATCATATAGTAATCCAAACTACTATTCGCTCCTGTGCTGTTGTCATCAGCGTAAACACGACATCCATCTATAAGATTATTGTTTCCATAGAGCATGATGCCTTCGGCTGCGGCATTCACAACAATTGAATTGCGAACCTCGTTGTAACTCGCCTGGCTGCCAACAATGATGCCTTTCCCCGAATATGAGGCGTTCACATCACCAAAGTTTCGAGCGATGATGTTCTCAACTTTAATATGGGAGGCGTTCCAAGCATAAACTCCCGCTACATAATTTTGCACTTGCAGATTACGCACAACTATCCAGCTGCGACCATTAAGTTCAATTCCTGTGTTGGAGTTTCGGTTTTGTCCATCCAGAAGCGGCATTAAATTGGGATCCGTCTCGACTCCATTCCTGAAAT
>CAMYJL010000225.1:7792-9100 GCA_947258645.1 uncultured Nitrospinota bacterium | reverse complement strand
ATGGGGGCGAAAAAAAACCCAAAAAATAAGCCTCTCCAACCTCACTATAAATAGATCCATCCCCACACAGTGTGCGGAAAGGGTACGAGCCTCGGATTCCCCCTTTCCTTTATCCCTCCTTCCTGTCGATTCATCTAAATTCAAGAATGTCTTTAAGCTATTGTAATTATTTGTCTTTTTCCGAAGAAATTTTCAGCCTGTAAAAATACCGTTTTATCTGAAATTGGCAAGGGGATTGCTTTTGTAATGAAGCATACGGGCCTTGAGTGGGTGTTCAAGGCCTTATTTTCGGAATTTTAGATGGGATTTTCAATGCAGGAGGGAGGAGGAAAAGGGATGAAAAAAACTCGGATCTGTTTGCTCATTGTATCGGGACTGCTGGTTGCCGCCTTGGGGGCGGTGCAGGAGGCCGGAGCGGCGGGCATCGTCGGCTCAAAGCATGACCTGACTGCAGGGGGGGCGTCCAGTGCTTTTGGTCTTCCGCCGGGAAACCAAGAACTCTGTATTTTCTGCCACACGCCCCACAATGGGCAGCAGGAGGCTTCCGGCGTCAAGCCGCTATGGAACCGCACGCTATCGACCCAAGTGTACACGCTGTACAACAGTTCGACACTGGATTCCAATCCGACTGCCCAACAGCCTTTCGGGGTCTCAAAGGCATGCCTTTCCTGCCACGACGGGACAGTCGGCTTCAACGCTTTGCTGAACAACCGGGGACCGGGGAATCCCGCAGCGGTTGGAGTTGATCAAACGATGCCTGACGGCCCCACCCGTATCGCCGAGGGCGGTACCGACCTGTCGAATGACCACCCGATTTCAATGCGCTACAGCCTGGCGAATTCGCCCAGCGGCACGAGCGGCACCGATGACCATGCCACCGGTTTTAATCTCGAGGCGGATAACGGCGCTGGCCGGTTTTTCGTGAGCGATCTGCCCCTATACGCTGCCTCTGGCGGAGCGGCTGCTGGTAGTGATTACGTCCAGTGCGGTACGTGTCATGACCCCCACCGGGCACCGACGGAAGCGGACGCAGTCTCGTTTCTCCGCAAGTCCAACGTTGGGAGCGCTCTGTGCTTGACCTGCCATAAGAAGGATGGCTAACCCAAAATAAGGAGACCTCAATCTACTGGACCGCCGTTGCGGAGACATCCCTCGCAGCGGCGGTTGTCGTTCCGGGAACACTCGATGCGGAGCCAGGGCGAAGAACCCACGTCATCGCGCATGTTTTTTCCTCTTATAAAGCGGGGAGCCAATGACCGTCTCGTTCCCCGTGAGTGTGGAGGATGGCGGCGGATCATGGGTTCTTGT
>CAMYJL010000225.1:0-7749 GCA_947258645.1 uncultured Nitrospinota bacterium | reverse complement strand
GTCGGGGAAGGTACTCACTTTCCGGCGACATTCACTCCAACGGGCGGCTTGAGCGCAGGACGGAGGACAATGGTACACGGACCGATACCTTTGAGACCCGCCAGGGCGTTAGTCTGACGGGAACGGGTCCCATCTATGACGCGCGCCTGGCTTCTTTCTCCGTGACGGGGACAATGGATTTTGATGAAACCCGTGTCGACCCCGGCGAGGACCTGGACTCCAAATTCTGGTCTCTTTTCTCGTCGCTGAGCCTGTTGTCCGCTACGCGCTTTCCGTTGGGGCTGCGTTTCGCCCGCTCGGAGGGGGAAACTGATTTCGCCCGCTCGGATGGAGAACCCGATGAGACTTCAACCACGGGGACATCGTACGGTGCCACCTGGAATGCGAATTTCAAGAAGCTCCCCTCCCTCCAGGTATCCTACGACCACAACGATACGGAGTCGGAACTGACAGAGGGAACGCGCAGTTTGACGCTTGATACCGCCAGTCTTCGACTTTCCAAACGGATGGTCAGTTCGAGCTATGAGCTGGAGTACGAGCGGAGCGAGACAGAGGACAGCCTCGGGTTTGATGAAACCGGGGATCACGGGCGTTTTTCTTACCAAAACCGCCTCAGCCGCGCCTGGAATTTGAGTGCCAATGCCTCCTTGGATCAGGAAGACCGGGGGGGGACCTTTGCGGGAAGCGATACTCAAAATATCGCGGTTTCGAGTTCTGTAAGTTACGTTCCCAGTGAGGATCTATCGGCAAACGGGACGGGTTTTTATTCCCGCACTGAAGCTGGAGACGATATATCCCAGACCGCAGGGGGGACTGCGAACGCCACCCAGCGGTTTCGGATTTCCCCCCAACTGGAAGGAAGCACAAATATATCGGGCCTGTTGAGCCAGGTCGATTCCACCGCCGCGGAAAAGGATATTTTTTGGTCGGGCAGCTTCGGGGGCGATCTGGTTTCCACCCATTATGAAGCCGTGCAGATCGGCGCGGGGTATGGTTTGGGCATATCGGAGGGAGCAGGATCGAGCGTCGCCCCCGTGGGTGGGAAGGCTGCCGGGCCATCGGAAAGTGAAGAGCTGCAGACCTCCCACCGTTTCAACCTGAATCTTGCCAGCAGGACATTGGCTCCTTACACTTTAAGCGGCGACTATATCTACATCCTGGAGCAGGGGGCGCTGGATCGGCAAACACACCGGGCCTCCGCCCTGGCGACTGGTGTCCCCATGGAAGGGCTGAGTTTCCGCGTTCGCCTCGAGGGGAGCCTGACGGACAATCCAGACGTGACGGTTACTTCGGCTGACGCCAGCGCCACCTACACCCCACGCTTTAACCTCTCGCTGACGGGTGGGGCCTCGGCCAGCCGGGTTGATACGGAGGATGAAGTCACCACCATCGTGCGGCTCCCCGTTTCCCTCAGGTATGCGCCATGGAGGAACACCGCAATCTTTCTTGAGGCATTCCGGGAGGACATCACCAACGAGACGGGTTCCGATCGTGTCAACCACGATGCTCGTCTTCGCATCGAACAGGTCTTTCGGCTGATTCGATTAACCCTGGAGTTTCGCGCTCAAGACACCAGATCCGACGATAGCCGGACGGAAAATTTACAGGTTATGTTCACGATCAGCCGTCCCTTTGCGTTCAATTTTTGAGGGAGAGGGATGAACAGAATTGTAGCGTTGATCCTGCTTTTCATTCTTATGGGAGGAGGGTGCGCCGCGCAAGGTCCGCCGATGCCTCTCGAAGAGGATGTAGGCTTGGTCTGGCCGGACCCCCCGGACCCCCCTCGGATTAAGTTCCTCTATAGCTTGAGCCGTCCCGATGAGCTGGGGATACGAAAGAACTTCTTTCAGCGGTTGTGGGAATTTGTCGCTGGGGAGCAATTGGAGCGGGTGGTGAAGCCCTATGACGTGGCGGCTGCCGGGAATCGAATCTACATCTCCGACGTTGCGCTGCGTGTTATCCATATCTTCGATTTGGAGGCAAGACGCTACCAGCAGGTCGAGCGCGCAGGTGATCGCTACTTCGACTCTCCCCTGGGCATTGCGGTCGATGGGGAAGACCGTTTCTATGTTTCAGACCCCGGTACGAGACAGATCCATCTGTTTGACAGGGACGGCAAGCTTCTTCGGTCTCATGAGGTCGCCGAAGATATCTTCCGCCCGACGGGTCTCGCTTTTGATCGGACGCGGCAGCTTTTGTATGTGGTGGATACCATGGGGCACAAAATTGTCGTTTTTGACCAGGACTTTCGGCGGCGTCGCCTAATTGGCGGGCGCGGAGGGCGCGATGGGAATTTTAACTTTCCGACCCACGCCTTTGTAGAGAAAGGAGGACGCCTCCACGTGGTGGACACCTTCAACTTCCGGATTCAGGCCTTTGGGCCAGACGGGAAGTATCTTTTCAAGTTTGGTCGGGCCGGAGACAGCCTGAGAAGCTTTAGCCAGCCGAAGGGGGTCGCCACCGATTCCGATGGAAACATCTACGTCGTCGAAGGACGGATGAACGTGATTAAGATCTTCAGCTCCACCGGGCAGCTCCTCCTCGTTTTCGGGGGGCTCGGGCCCGAACGGGGACGTTTTTGGTTGCCCGTCGGGCTATATATCGACAACTCGGACCGGATCTACGTCGCCGATTCCTTCAACCGGAGGGTGCAGGTTTTCCAGTATCTGCGCGCAAAACCATGATGCGATTGTGCCGTTGGATTCTGCCGATCGCTCTCTTCCTGGTGGCCTACTCCGGGTTGGCTTGGGGAGCGGGGATTGTGGGCTCTAAACACGACCTGTCGTCGGTGACGGGGCCGGGGCCGGTCAAAGCCCTGTCCCCCGCGCTCGGAGGGACGACGGAGATCTGCGTTTTTTGCCACACACCTCACAATGCCAATTCCGCGACGGACGTGCGTCCTCTCTGGAACCGGAATTTGTCCGAACAGGCTTACACGACTTACACGAGTTTTACCCTGGAGCATACGGCACCCGCTCTGCCCACCGGCGTATCGCGCCTGTGCCTCTCCTGTCACGACGGAAGCATCCCGATCGGCTCCGTCCTGAACATCGCCGGATCTTCCCGCGAGATTACCATGACCCAGCGTTTCATCACGGGCCAAAAGCAGATCGGTCCCGACCTTCGTAACAGCCACCCCATCTCTTTTGTTTTTGATGCCGCGCTCAAGGCGGCGGACGGTCAGCTTTTTGACCCGCCTCCTCTGGTGGAGAACCGCCCCAGTGCCGACGTGAAGCTATGGGATGGCGGGCAGGTTCAGTGTCCCTCGTGCCACGATCCCCATCGGGTTCAATATCCAAAGTTTTTGCGTAAACCGAAATTCAGTCAGACGGACAACCTTTGTATCGTCTGCCACGACCAACCAGGCTGGACGTCCAGTACTCATCGAAACGCCCTCCAGGTGGTCAATTTTGGCGACGGCGACGGTTCGCACAACGTCGCGGAGCGGGCTTGTCTCTCGTGCCACGACCCCCACACCAAAGCTGGCGCGTCTCGCCTGCATCGGGATGGAGCCAATGCAGCTGGCGTCTCGGTCCCTTCGAATACCTGCTTCCAGTGCCACAAGTCCCTCGTGCCGGCGGTTGGCCAAGATGTCCAGACCCAGTTCAATAAAATCGGGGCAAGCCATCCCATCACCCGGGATACCGCCACCTCGAACTCAGGCCACGAGCCAATCATCACAACAGTGACGGGGATTCCACCGAATACCGCTTTGCCCGAGGATGTCCTTCTGGTGCCAGGAACGGCAAGCGCCCGCGGGGTACCCATGACCAAGCACGTAGAGTGCACCGACTGCCATAACCCGCACCGTGTCCGAGCGAGCAACAGAACCGAGGGGATCCGAGGAATCGATATCACCGGTGCGGGCACCACGGTTGTCCAGAATGTCATCAACGACCCGGAATTGCCCGATGGCACCCAAAAACAGTTCCAACTTTGCTTCAGATGTCACGGCAACTCCTTCGATCGATTCATTCCGGTAAGACTCGATGCGACGGGACAGCCGATCCGGACAACGGTGGGGGTACCGGCCAGTCTGAACACAAGTGGCAGCAACAAGTTTGTGGAGTTTCAACCTTCAAACAATGCCTATCATCCGGTGGCGGCGGCTGGACGCAACACCTCCGCTGCCCTCAACAATCAGCTTGCCGCAGCCGGATTGAATACCGGATCCATCATCAAATGCACCGACTGCCACAACAGCAACGAGGCGACCACGCCCGGCCGCGTTTCCAATACTCCCAATATGGTGAGCGGACCGCACGGATCCATCTATACACGCCTGTTGCGCGGCCGCTACGTCACCGATCCTCGCCCTTTTACCCGGGGGCCCTTCGTTGCCAACAATTTCCAGCTCTGTTTCTTCTGTCACGATGTCAACGCCTTTAATGATTCTTCCCGGAGCCGGAGCGATTTGACCAATTTTTTCAGCAACGACAGAGAGAACCTCCATTGGCGGCATCTGACGAACATCGATGGGGTGAATGATTTTGGCAACGCCCTCTGTCATGACTGCCACTACAATATCCACAGCAACGTCGAATCGGCCAACACTCTTTTTGAGCCGCCACCCGACGGAGACACCCATCTCATCAACTTCGATCCCACCCATACCACGGCCGATGCGGCCAAGCCGCTTTGGTTCTTCAATCCTCCCAACACGACACGCTTTGGCAGGACTTCGCCGGGCCGAAACACCATCTCATGCAACCTCGTTTGCCATGGAGTGAGACATGACCGCGTGGATAGATTCTTTTATGAGCACACTCCTTCGTGAGCCTGGAATCGGAAGGAGGAAAACGGCAGTTGGATGGCAGTTAGCCGGAATGTTGACGATCGGGTTTCTCTTGACCCTGTTCTCCACCGTATCCAATGCCGGCACCGTAGAAGGGACTCTTTCTCTGAGCACCGAGGGCGGCGGAAGCGGAGAAGTCTTTTTGGGGTTCGGGGAGACGGTTCGACTCCTCAAGCCGGGTTTCGCTAAGGAGCGGGACGAATTGCGCCGCCGTATCCTGCCGCGCGTACGAGAGGCGGACCGCTTGGCTGATGCCGCTCTCGTGAAGGTTTTGCGTTCTTCGATGGATGAGCGCCGAAGGCTGGAGAAAAGTTACCGTGAAGCGGAGAACCGACGGCGGAAGGTGCGGCGGGATTACGAAGTCGCCGTCAACACCCTCATCTCGAAGTTGACGGTGGCAAGTGCGAAAACAGACGAAAAAGGACGCTTTCGTTTGGAGGGAATCCCTCCGGGAAACTACATTCTCAACAGCCAGAAGTTGATGCCGGAACTCGGACTTTTCTATTATTGGCTTGTGAAAGTACAGGTGAAGGAACAAGACGGGAAACCTTCGGACCTGACCCGGGAAAACGCCACATCTCTATACTACTGAGAGGTGTTGGACCCGGCAACTATTTCCATTTGCAAAAGAGGGATTGAATGAAGATGCCACGGCATTTGATGATGTTTTCATTGGCGGTCGTCTTTGCAATCATGGTTCAAGGGGCTTGGGCCCAAGTCCACCCTCCCATTCCGCAGAAACTCCGGGGTGATCCGGCCAAGGGTGAGAGGCTTTACAGGTTTCGGGGATGCCAGACCTGTCATGGCGCCAACGGAAAGGGAGGGAATCTGGGGCCCGACCTGACCCGGCCGTGGCCCCGGCGAGACTTCAGCTGGTACCAAACCTACCTTGCCAACCCGCGATCCTATGTTTCCACTTCCATTAAGCCCCCCACCAGGATTTCGAGCAAAGAAATGGAAGATTTGGTCGCCTACCTCCTTCGGCTGAAAGGCCGCCGCTAATTCATTGTTGGGCCTTGGAAAGGCCCCGGATGAGATTGATTTATCCCCAAATGCAGCCCAGGGCTTTCAGTTGACCTGCCCACCTTAATCCCGTCCATGCTGAAGTAGAGGATTTTCGCTGCGAGAGCGCCGAGCTCATGGCCTATTATGAACGTGGCGAGTGGCACCCCTACGGGGGGCATGTCATTCGGCTTTTGAAGGAATTTTGGAGCCCTCTCGTGACCAAGCATGGTGCTTTGACCTTCTCCGAATGCTAGCGTTATTGGCCATATCCAAGTTCCTTTCGAGCTATATGCTTTTCCGAATAGCACATGGAAAATGTTGAATTAATTTTACTTTGCACCCGAATGAGAAACTATTTACCCCCCCACCTCCAAAATTGTTGCCATGGATGTCATCTGCTTGCATATTTTGGATATGTGAGTTTGGAAATGGCCATCCCGTAATGATCTCTGTCTGCCACGAAAAGTCGAATCAATTTTATTCGATTCACGAAGCCGGATCCGACGAGCGGTGGAAATATCTATTTTGTATTACTATCGTTATATTTATTAGTATTGGTGTTTTTTCCCCGCCCCGCGTCGCGGCAATTTGTTATTATTATAGAGGGCGAGAGGGGGCGATCGAGGGAGTAAGTAATGATCGCCTTTTGGATCCGGGGGATGAAATTTTGGCTCGTGGCACTGATGGTTTTCCATTTGATTGCGGCGACGGGCGGAACTCCGTCTCAAGCTCAATCAAGTGAGATCCATCACCAGAGTTCCAGTGAACCAGTGGTTGCTTCAACCACGAAAGATTGTGTTTTTTGCCATGATGGGGCCTTGGCGCGAAATGCTCTCGACCGGAGTTTCAACCATCCCACAGGCATGGACTATCAGTCGAAACTGTCCCAAAGTTCCGGTCGCCTGAAACCGATTGACACCGTTCTCTCCCTGGAGAACGGGAAGGTCGGCTGCCTCACCTGCCACGATCTCAACTCCGATCTTCCGTCCAAGCTGGTGATGGGCAACCAACGCTCCCGTCTCTGTTTTACCTGCCACAATCTTTAAGCGAGCAGAAGAAGCGGCCATTTTCGGGGCAATATATTTATAAGTCCAAGAGGGAAGCATCCAGGCGTTTCGTGCGATTAACGACCAGCCTGTTCGAGACTGACGAGAAGGCGCATGGCGCCCAACTCCCTCGTGAAACGATGCCGGATTGGGCGTGTAATCGATATGAAGGCGCCCCGGTCTCGAAACCTGTAGATGCGGACCCCGTGGCGGTCCCGCAGTAATGCAATCATCTCCATTTCCCGCTTCATTTCAAATTCCTTGGCCCAGGTTGTTGCCTCCCCGGCAGCGGCGCGAATGGCTTTCCGTTCGACCTCACGAAGCCGCCCCAAGGCTTTCCCGTTGAAAACGAAAAGTCGCGTGGCAATCGCGTGTCCTGTCTCGGTAAGGTGCGGGGCCGCTTCGAAAAGGCGTTCGCGAAGTATCATCTCGGCGTCACCCTCGGTCCCCTCTGCCGTTCCATCACGGAGTGCGGAAAGGATATCCGAGCGCCGGAGGAAGACCCGGCGGACGCCGAGCGCTTTCCATATTTTGCTTTGCACCGGATTCAAGGGAACCGTGAGCCGGAGATTCGCGAGCCCCTTGATACCAGAAACGCCGCCACTTCGTGTCAGCAGATGGCGGCGGGTTCCGCCCCAATACCCCATTACGATAATGCGGCCTGCAGTCACACGGTCTACGAGCGCGGCGAGTTGACGTCCCGTCTCTCCGTCGAGTGATTTCTTCCAGTGATTCCGGTCACGCCACAAGCCGATAAGGTCAAGGAGTGTTACACATCTTGCAATATTCCGGAGGCTCGATGGCGAAACCACGGCGCCTCCCAATTTTCCCGCAGCCAGCGCCCGGACAGCTTCGTCGTCGTCCACGCCAGATTTAATCTCCACATCCACCACCCCCGCGAGG
>CAMYJL010000224.1 GCA_947258645.1 uncultured Nitrospinota bacterium | reverse complement strand
CTTCCCGTCGAACTACTCGGTCACCTCGGTGACGACGCCGGCGCCCACCGTGCGGCCCCCCTCGCGGATCGCGAAGCGAAGCTCTTTCTCCATCGCGATCGGCTGGATCAGGACCACGTCCATCGCTACGTTGTCGCCCGGCATCACCATCTCCCGGCCCTCGGGCAGCGTCACAGAGCCCGTCACGTCCGTCGTCCGGAAGTAAAACTGCGGACGGTAGCCGTTAAAAAACGGCGTGTGACGGCCCCCTTCTTCTTTCGTCAGGATGTACACTTCGCATTTGAACTTCGTGTGCGGGGTGATCGATTTGGGAGCGGCCAGTACCTGCCCGCGCTCGATGTCTTCTTTCTTCGTGCCCCGGAGCAGGACGCCTACGTTGTCGCCCGCCTGGCCCTGGTCCAGGAGCTTGCGGAACATCTCCACCCCCGTCGCGACGGTCTTGGCCGTTTCCGTGATCCCAACGATCTCGACTTCGTCTCCGACGTTGACGATTCCCCGCTCGATGCGGCCCGTGGCGACGGTGCCCCGGCCAGAGATCGAGAAAACGTCCTCGACGGGCATCAGGAAGGGCTTGTCCACGTCCCGAATGGGCTCGGGGAAGTAGCTGTCCACCGCGTCCATCAGCTCGTCGATGCACGCCGTGTCGCTCCCCTCCAGCGCCTTGAGCGCCGAGCCCCGAACGAAGGGAATGTCGTCTCCAGGAAAGTCGTAGTTCGACAGCAGCTCTCTGACTTCGAGGTCGACCAGGTCCAGAAGCTCTTCGTCGTCCACCATGTCGACTTTGTTCAGGAAAACGACGATGTTGGGTACCCCCACCTGGCGCGCCAGCAGAATGTGCTCCCGCGTCTGCGGCATCGGGCCGTCCGCCGCCGAGACGACGAGGATCGCCCCGTCCATCTGCGCCGCGCCCGTTATCATGTTCTTGACGTAGTCGGCGTGGCCCGGACAGTCCACGTGCGCGTAGTGCCGGTTGCCCGTCTCGTATTCGACGTGCGCCGTGGCGATCGTGATCCCGCGCTCTCTCTCTTCGGGCGCCTTGTCGATCTCGTCGAAGGCCACAGCGCTCGCCTGGCCCTTCTCCGCCAGATGCTTCGTGATCGCCGCCGTCAGGGTCGTCTTCCCATGGTCGACGTGGCCGATCGTGCCTACGTTTACGTGCGGCTTCGTCCGCTCAAACTTCGCCTTTGCCATGTCCTTCGATCCTCTTCTGTCGCTATGGGCTAACCGTCAGGCTTCTCCGAACCCGCGTCGAAGCTGCCTAAGTCGTCTCTACAGCCGCTCCCGCGACTCGGGCGATTAGCTCTTCTGCCAGATGTGTCGGAAGCTCCTCGTACCGGCCAAATTGCATCGTGTACGTCGCCCGGCCCTGCGTCATCGAACGCAGGTCGGTCGCGTAGCCAAACATCTCCGAAAGAGGAACGCTCGCGGTCACAACCTTGGCCCCGGCGCGATCCGCCATTTCCTTGATACGTCCGCGGCGGGAGGTCAGGTCACCCATGACATCGCCCAGGAAGTCCGGGGGGCAGACCGATTCAACGTCCATAATCGGCTCCAACAGAGCCGGTTTCGCCTTTTTGGCGGCATCTTTAAAAGCCATCGAGCCTGCGATCTTGAAAGCCATCTCGGAGCTGTCAACCGGGTGGAAGGAACCATCGTACACGGTGGCCTCGACGTCCACGACCGGGAAGCCGGCCAGAATACCGTTTTCGAGCGCCTCTCGGACACCCTGCCCCACTGAGGAAATGTATTCCCTGGGAATGGCGCCACCGACGATTTTATCCACAAACTGGAACCCGGTACCCGGAGGAAGCGGAGCGAGCTTCAACTCCACATCGCCGAACTGCCCCCGGCCGCCGGTCTGCCGGACAAAGCGCGCTCTGGCGCTGGATTCTTTCCGGATGGTTTCCCGGTAGGCCACCTGAGGCTTGCCCACATTCGCGCCCACGCCGAATTCCCGCGTCAGGCGATCGACCAGTATCTCGAGGTGGAGCTCGCCCATCCCCGAGAGGATGGTCTGGTTCGTTTCCTCGTCCGTGCGAACCCGGAATGTCGGATCCTCGTCCGCAAGCCGACCGAGCGAAGTGCTGAGCTTGTCGTGGTCCGCTTTTGTGGAAGGCTCGATGGCGATGGAAATGACAGGTTCGGGAAAGTCGATGGTTTCGAGAAGTATCGGGGAGGAGGCGTCACAGAGGGTGTTGCCGGTTTTCGTTCGTTTCAGGCCCAACGCGGCGACGATATCGCCCGCGCGGGCCTCTTTAATCTCCTCGCGCTTGTTGGCGTGCATCTGGAGAATACGCCCGACGCGCTCCTCTTTGCCGGATACGACATTGAGGACCGAAGATCCCGCCTCCAGAACGCCGGAGTAGACCCGGAGGAAAACGAGCTGGCCGACGTAGGCGTCGGTCATTACCTTAAACGCAATAGCCGAGAAAGGCTCGTCGTCCGAGGCGGTCCGCACCTCGGGAGTCTTCCCCGCTTCTTCCTCCTCTTCGGTCAGCACACCCTGCACGGGCGGAAGATCCACCGGACTGGGCAAATAATCCACAACGGCATCGAGAAGCAGCTGAACACCCTTGTTCCGGAACGCAGACCCGCAAAGAACGGGAACTCCCTCGCCCGAAATCGTGGCGGTGCGGATGACCTTCTTCAAGTCCTCGACCGGGATGTCTTCGCCTTCGAGATAGCGCTCCATAAGACTCTCGTCGCACATCGAAAGCGCTTCGAAGAGTTTCTCGCGCCATTCTTCCACCTGATCGGCCATGTCCGCAGGAATTTCAACTGTCTCGTAGGTGGCGCCCATGGCATCGGTAAACACACGGGCCGTTCCGGTGACCAGATCGACCATCCCCTGGAAATCTTCTTCCGCGCCGATTGGAAGATGAAGAACCAGCGGGCTTGCAGCGAGACGGTCTTCAATCTGGCCCACCACATTCAGAAAATCAGCGCCCATCCGATCCATCTTGTTCACAAAGACGAGCCTTGGAACGCCGTATTTTTCGGCCTGGCGCCATACCGTCTCGCTCTGGGGCTCGACGCCGCCGACTGCGCAGAAGAGGGCCACAGCGCCATCCAGCACCCGAAGGCTGCGCTCTACCTCGGCCGTGAAGTCCACATGGCCCGGGGTGTCGATAATATTGATAACATGGTCGTTCCAACTGCAGGTGGTGGCCGCCGACGTGATGGTGATGCCGCGCTCCTGCTCTTGTTCCATCCAGTCCATCGTCGCGTTTCCGTCATGGACTTCGCCGAGCTTGTACGTACGGCCTGTATAGAAGAGTACACGCTCCGTGGTTGTCGTTTTACCCGCATCAATATGAGCCATGATGCCGATATTGCGAATTTGATCGAGCGATATCTTTCTGGCCACGGCGTTCTTTTCCTCTTGTTGTCCCGCTTACCAACGGTAGTGCGCAAACGCTTTGTTCGCGTCGGCCATTCGGTGCGTGTTCTCTCTGATTCGAACCGAACCACCCGTATTGTTGGCAGCGTCCATCAATTCAGCGGCAAGACCATTCACGATCTTCTTGTCCCGGCTTCGGGAATTTTGAATCAACCAGCGAAGACTCAGGGCGGTGCGGCGATCCGGCCTGACCTCGACCGGAATCTGGTAGGTGGCCCCGCCCACCCTTCGGGGGCGAACCTCCAAAGCGGGCTTCACGTTCTCGACCGCCCGCTTGAACACCTTGAGCGGATCCTCCTTCATCTTCTCTTCGATGATGTCCATCGCCTGATAGAAAACCCGCTCGGATAGGGATTTCTTGCCCTGAATCATCAAACAGTTGACAAACTTCGTCACAAGCCGATCCTTATATTTCGGATCGGGAAGAACCTGCCGCTTTGTCGCCCTCTTCCGCCTTGCCATGAGGCGAAATCCTCCCTGACTTATCCTGGTAATTTTTCCCGGGGAAACTACTTGGGCTTTTTCGCTCCATACTTCGATCGAGAATTCCGGCGGCCCTCAACGCCAACGCTGTCGAGGGTGCCCCGGACTACGTGGTAGCGAACTCCAGGAAGATCTTTTACGCGTCCGCCGCGAATGAGCACAATGGAGTGCTCCTGCAGGTTGTGGCCCTCTCCGGGAATATAGGTTGTCACCTCCATCCCGTTGGTTAAACGCACACGAGCCACTTTGCGGAGCGCAGAATTGGGTTTTTTCGGAGTCGACGTGTAAACGCGAACACAGACGCCCCTCTTTTGGGGGCACGAGCGCAAAGCCGGACTGTCCGTCTTGGCGCTGATCCGCTTGCGTCCTTTCCTGATCAATTGATTGATCGTCGGCACAACTCACCCCGGATAAACACTGACCAAAACCCGAAAAAAAACCGCCTGTATGGTAGCTCGAAACCCCGCCGGCAAAAAGCCGAAAATTCCCAACCGGGCTCGCGAAGCTAAACCAGGCGTAACCTAACCCCAAACAATCACTTATTCCTGCCCGGGGACCGCCCGGAGAACTTGGATAACCCAAGATTTCTCCGGGAAAGCGGCTGATTATAAAGAATTTTTAGCTCCAGTCAACCCCTAGTGTTTACTGGGAAAACCGCCAATTTTCCGCTGCTGACTTTCGCCTTTCTTACTCCACGTTCGCCTCGGTATCACCCGCCGGAGCGGGCTGCTCTTCCACCAAATCGCCTTCCACCTCATCCGCCATCATCGGCATATCGTCATGGATGGGCGCCAGTTCGACCTCGGGAGAGAGCAGTTCGATCTGCTGATAGCGCCGGTTTCCGGTCCCCGCGGGGATCAGCCGGCCCATGATGACGTTCTCCTTGAGCCCGCGCAGATAGTCGACCTTCCCGGAAACCGCCGCCTGGGTGAGTACCCGGGTCGTTTCCTGGAAAGAAGCCGCCGAGATGAAGCTTTCCGTCGACAGGGAGGCCCGGGTGATCCCCAGCAGAATCGGGCGGGCCGTGGCGGGTGTCTTCCCCTCGGCCTCGGCCTCGGCGTTGCGCTGCTTGAAAGACTCCCGGGTCACCTGCTCGCCCACGACGAAATCGGTCTCTCCGGGCTCAATGATCTCCAGCCGCCGCAGCATCTGGCGCACGATAATCTCGATGTGCTTGTCGTTGATTTCAACGCCCTGCTCACGTGCTTGCCGCGCGGAATCAGGTACTCGCGCTCATCCCCCGTGTCGGAAACCACGAGAATTCGGCGATTGCCCCGAACCGTTCCGGCGAACTTCACCGTTCCGTTGATCTCGGAAATGATCGCGTTTTCCTTGGGCTGGCGGGCTTCGAACAGCTCCGCGACGCGCGGCAGACCGCCCGTAATGTCCTTGGTCTTGGAGGTATCCCGCGTGATCTTGAATATCACGCTTCCAGGGGTAATGCGCTCGCCCTCCTGGACGGACATGTTCGCGCCCGCGGGAAGAGGATAAGAGGCCAGCTGCTCGCCGCTGTCGTCCCGGAGCACCACCCTGGGCTGCCGCTTCTCGTCCACGTGATCGAGAATGACCCGGCGGGAAAGGCCCGTCACTTCATCGATCTCCTCCTGCATGGTGATCCCCTCGATGACGTCCACCAGGGAGATATGACCTTCCTTGTCCGCCATGACGGAGGTGGTATAGGGGTCCCACTCCAGAATTTTCTCGCCCTCGCTCACGCGCGCGTTTTCCTTTGCCCTGACGATTGCGCCGTATACAACCGGATACCGCTCGCGCTCGCGCCCGGTTTCGTCGCAAATGGCGATCTGCCCGTTCCGGTTCATAACGATCTGATCGCCCTTTTCGGTCGTGATGGTTCTGAGATTTTCGTACTTCACGATCCCGGAACGCTTCACTTCCACCTTGCTCTGCTCGCCGGCGCGGGTGGCGGTGCCGCCGATGTGGAAGGTGCGCATCGTCAGCTGGGTGCCCGGCTCGCCAATGGACTGCGCCGCGATGACTCCGACCGCTTCCCCCACCTCAATCAAGGAACCCGTGGCGAGGCTGCGGCCATAGCACTTGGAACACACCCCGTTTCGGGATTCACACGTCAGCACGGAGCGAATCATCACTTTATCGACGCCGGCGTTCTCGAGGAGGCGGATCTTCTCTTCGTTGATCTCCTCGCCCGCCGCGCAAAGCGCCTCACCGCTGAACGGATCCTTGATATCGTTCAGCGCGATGCGGCCCAGCACGCGATCACCCAGGGCCTGGATGATCTCGCCGGAATCGACAAGGGCTACCATTTCGATACCGTTCAACGTTCCGCAGTCTTCCTGGGTGATGATGACATCCTGCGCCACGTCCACCAGCCGCCGGGTTAGATATCCGCTGTTGGCCGTCTTGAGGGCGGTATCGGCCAAGCCCTTGCGCGCGCCGTGCGTCGAGATGAAGTACTGGAGCACCGAGAGGCCTTCCCGGAAATTGGCCGTGATCGGCGTCTCGATGATCTCGCCGGAGGGCTTGGCCATCAGGCCGCGCATTCCGCCGAGCTGGCGAAGCTGGGCCGTGCTGCCCCGGGCGCCCGAGTCCGCCATGATGTAAATTGGGTTGAAGTCCGTGTGTTCGACAATCTCGTCCATGGGGGCACCCAAAACGCCGTTCATCACGGTTTCATCCTCGGTCTCGAGCGACTTGAACATCGCGCCCGCGACCTCTTCGGTCACGTGAGACCAGATGTCGATGATTTTGTTGTACCGCTCGCCGTCCGTGATGAGTCCGTCGCGGTATTCCTTCTCGACATCGAGCACCTCGGAGCGGGCGCGATCGGTCAGGCGAGTCTTCGCATCGGGAATCTTCATATCGTCGATCGAAATCGATATGCCCGCCCGGGTGGCGTGGAAGAAGCCCATGTTTTTCAAATCGTCGAGGAACTTCACGGTGAAGGCGCGGCCCGCCAGCTCATAGCAGGTGGCGACCAGACTCGTCAGGCCCCTCTTGTCCAGCACCCGGTTGACCGCAGAGAACGGTACGCTCTCCGGGAGGATCTCGTACATCAACACCCGGCCGGCTGTCGTCTCGACAAGGTCGCCTTCGACGCGGACCCGGATTCTCGCCTGCATCCCCACTTCGCCCTGATCATAGGCGATGCGGATCTCACCCGGATTGCTGAAGACCCGGCCTTCGCCCATGGAGCCCGCGCGCGGCTTCGTCAGGTAGTAACAGCCCAGAATGATGTCCTGGCTCGGAACCGACAGAGGCAATCCGTTCGCGGGAGAGAGAATGTTGTTTGCCGAGAGCATGAGCACTCTCGCCTCTTCCACAGCCTCGACCGAGAGCGGCACGTGCACCGCCATCTGATCGCCGTCGAAGTCCGCGTTGAACGCCGCGCAGACCAGGGGATGAACCCGAATCGCCTTGCCCTCGACCAACTGGGGCATGAACGCCTGCATCCCCAAACGGTGCAGGGTGGGGGCGCGGTTGAGAATGACCGGATGGTTCTTGACCACCTCTTCGAGAACGTCCCAGACCTCGGGGCGCTCCTCTTCGACCATCTTCTTGGCCGCCTTCACCGTGGCGACCAGGCCCTTCTCTTCGAGCTTGTTGTAGATGAAAGGCTTGAACAGCTCGAGGGCCATCTTTTTGGGCAGCCCGCACTGGTGATACTTGAGCTCGGGACCGACCACGATGACCGAGCGGCCCGAATAGTCTACCCGCTTTCCGAGTAGATTCTGGCGAAACCGGCCCTGCTTGCCCTTGAGCATGTCCGAGAGGCTCTTGAGCGGCCTCCGGTTGGCGCCCCGAAGCAGCCTGCCGCGGCGCCCGTTGTCGAACAGTGCGTCCACGGCCTCCTGGAGCATGCGCTTTTCGTTCCGGATAATGATGTCCGGCGCCCTGAGCTCCATGAGACGCATCAGGCGGTTGTTTCGGTTGATCACACGGCGGTATAGATCGTTCAGGTCGCTCGTCGCGAAGCGCCCGCCGTCAAGAGGCACCAGGGGACGAAGCTCCGGCGGCAGAACGGGGACAACCTCGAGGATCATCCACTCGGGCCGGTTGCCCGAATTCCGGAAGGCGTCCACCACTTTCAGGCGCTTGATGTACTTTCTCCGCTTCTGGACGTTGCCCGTTTCCTTGATGTCGATCTTGAGCTGAAGCGCAAGCGCCTCGAGATCGATCTCGGCGAGCAGATCGCGAATGGCTTCCGCGCCGATGCCGACCTTGAATTCGTCTTCGTCGAACTCATCGAGCAGGTTCCGGTATTGCTCCTCGGTCACGAGCTCATACTTTTTCAAACCCGTTTCGCCCGGATCGATGGTGACGTAGTTCTCAAAATAGAGAACGCGCTCCAGCTCGCGCAGCGTCATGTCGAGGAGGTTTCCGATTCGGCTGGGCAGTCCCTTGAAGAACCACACATGGGAGACCGGGCTGGCCAGCTCGATATGGGCGAGACGCTCGCGGCGGACCTTCGAGGAAATCACCTCGACGCCGCATTTTTCGCAGACCACGCCTCTGTACTTAATGCGCTTGTATTTGCCGCAAAGGCATTCGTAGTCCTTGATTGGACCGAAAATCACTGCGCAGAAGAGCCCGTCCCTTTCGGGCTTGAACGTGCGGTAGTTGATGGTCTCGGGTTTCTTTACCTCTCCCGACGACCAGGCACGAATGGTGTGTGGTGAAGCGATGCGTATCCGGATAGCGTCAAAAGAGACGGGATCCTTCGGCTTCTCGAATAAATTGAGGATGCTGTCCAATGCAATTCCTCCATGGGTCCCGTGCGGGAAATCCCGCGGGGGCGGTCTTTACCGCGGCGCCTCGCCGCTCTCAATCAGCTCGACGTCGAGAGCGAGACTCTGCAGTTCTTTCATCAACACGTTAAACGACTCGGGCAGACTCGCTTCCAGGGTGTTCTCCCCCTTCACGATCGCCTCGTACATTCGCGTACGGCCCGAAACGTCGTCACTTTTAACTGTCAGGATTTCCTGCAACGTCTTGGCGGCGCCGTAGGCCTCCAGCGCCCACACTTCCATCTCACCCAGACGCTGCCCGCCGAACTGGGCCTTCCCGCCGAGCGGCTGCTGGGTGACCAGCGAGTACGGCCCGGTCGAGCGGGCGTGAATTTTGTCGTCCACGAGATGGTGGAGCTTCAACATGTAGATAACCCCCACCGTCACGCGCTGCTCGAAAGCCTCGCCGCTGCGGCCGTCCAAAAGCCGGGCTTTCCCGTAGGGGGGCAGCTTCGCCTCCTCCATGAGACGGACAATGTCCGCCTCCAGCGCGCCGTCAAAGACCGGCGTGGCGAAGTTCTTTCCGAGCTTTTCGCCCGCCCACCCCAGATTGGTCTCGAGTATCTGGCCCACATTCATTCGGGAGGGCACGCCCAACGGGTTGAGGGCAATATCGATGGGGGTGCCGTCGGGAAGATAGGGCATGTCCTCTTCCGGAACAATGGTCGAAACCACTCCCTTGTTCCCGTGACGACCGGCCATCTTGTCGCCCACCTGAAGCTTGCGCTTGATGGCGACATAGATTTTCACCATCTTCAGGACACCGGGCGGCAACTCGTCGCCCCGCTGCAGCTTGTTGATTTTCTCCTCAAGAATGCTTTCGAGAAGCTTGATTTGCTCCTCGGCCCGCTGATGAACTTCGGCGAGATGCCCGGCCAGCTCGGCGGCCACCGGAACTTTCAGAAGATCGCCGCCATCCAGAGACGCAACGGCGGCGGCCGTAATGTTCGACCCCTTGCTGGCGAGTTCTTCGCCCGTCTGGGGATGGACGAACTTCCCTCCGGCCTCTTTGCCGACCAGCATGGACCGAAGCCGCGCGGCGGTCTCTTCCCGGACGATTCGGATCTCATCCCCGTAGTCTTTCTCGAGACGGGCGATCTCGGCCTCCTCGATGGCCATGGTGCGCGCATCCTTCGGGAGGCCCCGGCGGGTGAAAACACGGACTTCCACGACCGTTCCCTCGTTGCTCGGCGGAACCCGCAGCGAGGAGTCGCGCACGTCACCGGCTTTCTCTCCAAAAATCGCGCGGAGCAGCTTTTCTTCCGGACTGAGCTGGGTCTCGCCCTTGGGTGTGATCCGGCCCACGAGGATGTCGCCGGCGCCCACCCGCGCACCAACGCGAATGATGCCGCTCTCGTCCAGGTTCCTGAGCGCTTCCTCGCTCTGGTTCGGAATGTCTCGGGTGATTTCCTCCGGTCCCTGCTTGGTATCGCGCGCCTCGATCTCGAACTCTTCGATGTGGATGGAGGTGTAGATATCCTCCTTCACCACTCTCTCCGAAATGACGATGGCGTCCTCGAAGTTGTAGCCGTTCCAGGGCATGAAGGCGACGAGCAGATTCCGGCCCAGCGCCAGCTCGCCCATGTCGGTCGAGAATCCGTCGGCGATCACTTCGCCTTTTTTCACCTTCTGGCCGACGCGGACAATCGGCTTCTGGTTGATGCAGGTGTTCTGATTCGAACGGCGGTATTTCACGAGGCCTTTTTTCACCTTCTGGCCGACGCGGACAATCGGCTTCTGGTTGATGCAGGTGTTCTGATTCGAACGGCGGTATTTCACGAGGTTATGGATGTAAACGCCCGGGTCGCGGGGGTCGCGCTTCGCTCCCGTCGCCCGGATGACCACCCGGGCCGCATCGGCGCTGACCACTTCCCCGTCCGCTTGGGCGAGAACCACGGCCCCGGAGTCCCGGGCCGCTATGGCTTCCATGCCGGTGCCGACAACGGGGGCCTCTGTCCGCAGAAGCGGTACGGCCTGCCGCTGCATGTTCGAGCCCATCAGCGCCCGGTTGGCGTCGTCGTTTTCGAGGAAGGGAATCAGGGAGGTGGCGACGCTCACCAGTTGCTTCGGCGACACGTCCATGTAGTCCACCTGCTCGCGCGGCACCAGGACGAACTCTCCGCTCGTGCGGGCGGAAACCATCTCGTTCTGGAGGTTGCCCTTCTCATCGACCTCCGCGTTGGCCTGGGCGATTTTGTATTTGTCTTCGTCAATCGCCGATAGCCACTCGACCGTATCCGTGACCCGGCCGCCCACCACCTTCCGGCAGGGGGTCTCGATGAAGCCATACTCGTTGACCCGGGCGTAGGTGGACAGGCTCGCGATCAGGCCGATGTTCGGGCCCTCAGGCGTTTCGATCGGGCAAATGCGGCCGTAGTGGGTGGCATGAACGTCCCGCACCTCGAATCCTGCCCGGTCCCGCGTCAGGCCTCCGGGCCCGAGCGCCGAGAGGCGGCGCTTGTGGGTGATTTCGGAGAGCGGGTTGGTCTGATCCATGAACTGGCTGAGCTGGCTGGAGCCGAAGAACTCCTTGATCGCGGCGGTGATCATCTTCGAGTTGATCAGGTCGCGGATCGAGACCGTTTCCAGATCTTGAATGCTCAGGCGCTCCCGGATTGCCCGCTCCATGCGGACGAGACCAACCCGGAACTGGCTCTCGAGCAATTCGCCCACCGAGCGGACCCGCCGGTTGCCCAGATGGTCGATGTCGTCCACCGACCCCTGGCCGTGGCGAAGCTCGATGAGGTAGCGCACCACGGCGATGACATCGTCCAGGGTGAGCGTCCGCTGGTCGAGCGGCAAGTTGAGCCCGAGCTTCGTGTTGAGCTTGAGGCGCCCGATCCGGGACAGATCGTAGCGCTTGGCGTTGAAGAAAAGATTCTCGAACAAGTTCCGGGCCGTGTCCTTCGTCGGGGGATCGCCTGGGCGGAGCCGCTTGTAAATTTCGACCAGCGCATCCTCGGCCGCCTCGCACTTATCCGTCGTCAGGGTGTCGCGGATCGTCCGGTCCGTCCCGACGCCGGAGACATAAAGGAGAGGGATCTTCGTAATCTTTTTCTCGCGAAGCGTGGCCAGCACGTCGGCGTCGATCTCGGAGTTGGTCTCGAACAATACCTCCCCCGTCTCGGGATCGGCGACGGGCTGGGCGATGATCCCCCCCAGGACTTCCTCGTCCTTGAGGTCGAGGTGTTCGATTCCGGCGGCCTGCAGCTTCCGGAGCGCCGCCCGGGTGAACTTGCGCCCCGCCTTCAGAATGACCTCGCCTGAATCGGGGAGGATCATGTCTTCCAGGATGCGCTGATTCACCATCAGCTCGGAGATCTGCTTGTAGAAGACACCCCGCTTTTCGTCGAAGATGACATCTTCACTCTGATAGAAAGAGTTCAGGATATCGTCCTTCGAAAGGCCGAACGCGCGAAGGAGGACCGTCACCGGCAGCTTGCGTCGCCGGTCGATCCGCACATACAGAAGGTCTTTGCTGTCGAATTCGAAATCGAGCCAGCTGCCGCGCGCGGGAATCATGCGCGCCGTGAAACCGGACTTCGTGGAGGTCTTGCTTTTGTCGGAACTGAAAAACGCGCCCGGCGAGCGATGCATCTGGCTGACGACGACCCGCTCGGTGCCGTTGATGATGAAGGTGCCGTTGTCGGTCATCAGGGGCACTTCACCCAGATATACCTTCTGCTCCTTGACCTCGCTGACCCGCTTTTCCTTGGTCTGGTCGTCTTTTTCGTAAACCGTGAGGCGCATCAGCACCCGGAGAGGGGCGACGAAAGTCATACCCCTGTGGCGGCATTCGTCCGCCTCGTGCTTCTGGCGGCAGAAAATCTCATTGCCGTTCTCGTCAACGAGGTCGGGGCCTCCCAAGCCCTCATACTCCACCCCGCTGGACTCCCATATTCCTATCTCATAGCCGAGATACTCGAGAACAGCGGTTTCGCTCGTATTGGAGATGGGAAAGACGCTTCGAAAAACACCTTCCAGACCTTCGTCAATCCGGCGTTCCGAAGGTTGAATATCCCACTGCAGAAATCTCTCGTAGGAGGCGGTCTGGATATCGATAAGGTTTGGTATATCGATAACAGCCGGGATCTGCGAGAAATCCTCGCGAATCCGTCGGCCGTTACCGTTGCTGATAGCCTGTGTATTCATAGCTCACCTCGTAGGCGGGTCCAACGATTGCCCAGGAAGCCACATGCCCCCGGATGCGATGGGACGAACCTGTACTACCGGGTGAGCTTTTAAGAAATTTCGACCTCCGCTCCCACTTCCGTCAATTTCGCTGAGGCCGCGTCGGCCTCTTCCTTGGAAACCGACTCAAGCACCGCCTTGGGCGCCGTGTCGGCGACTTCTTTCGCTTCCTTGAGACCCAAACTTGTCAGTTCGCGAATGGCCTTGATGACTTTTATCTTCTCTCCTCCCACGGCTTTGAGAGTAACCGTAAACTCTGTCTTCTCCTCGGCCGCCGCCGCTTCGCCGCCCCCGCCCGGCATTCCACCGGCCATCATCATGGGAGCCGCCGCAGATACGCCGAACTTCTCCTCAAGTTCCTTGACGAATTCGCTCATTTCCAGAACCGTCATGCCTTCAATGAAGGAGATCACATCTTCTTTTGTCGCCACCATTCAGCCCTTCCATATGATCCAAAGGTATTCAGATCGCCCCCTCCCGGGGGCCCCTAAGTTTAAACGAAAACGCAATTAACCCCATTAGAGGGTCAAACATTACTTATTACCCGGTTTCTTTTTGATTTGCAATGGCCTGCAGCGCATAAAGCAGCTTTGTGAGAACTGCATTCAGCAATCGCGGGAAAGCGGCCACCTGAGAGTCCATCAGCCCGACGATTTGACCCAGTAAAACCTCCCGGGGCGGAAGCTCCGCCAGAGCCTTGATTTCACCCACATCGAGGAATTTTCCGTCCAGAACCCCCCCGGCGATCTGGCCGACGGAGGCTTCTTTGACGAAATCATTCAATACTTTAGCGGGAGCCGACGGCTCGCCGGTCGTGGTCGCGATGGAAACCGGACCCTTGAGATGGTCCTGTATCGATTCATACGCGGTGCCTTCGACCGCCCGGTGGAGGAGGTTATTCTTCATCACCGACAGCTCGACCCCCGCCTCCCGGGAGCGCCGCCTGAGAGTGGTCATTTGGGCGACGGACAGTCCGCGGTAGTCAAACAAGACGGCCGCCGAAATGTCCGACATCTTCTCCCGCATGGCCTCTACCTTGGCCACCTTATCCGGGTTCGGCCCCTTTCCAGACGCCTGCCTTCCCTTTTCAGCCACCACAGTGGACATTTTCGAAAATCCCCTACTTCAGCGCAGCGACGACACCCTGGTGATCTACCTTCACCCCGGGGCCCATCGTGCTGGAAACGGTTAAACTGCGGAGGTAGGCACCCTTGCTCGAGGCGGGTTTCGCGCGCATCAACGCGTCGATGAGTGCCGAGATGTTCCCGGCCAGCGCAGCGGCCTCGAAACTGGCCTTCCCGACAGGCGCGTGGATGATCCCCGCCTTATCGACCCGGTATTCCACCTTGCCCGCCTTGATCTCTTTGATCATCCGCTCTACGTCGAACGACACCGTTCCCGATTTCGGGTTGGGCATCAGACCCCGGGGGCCCAGAATTTTGCCGATCTTTCCGACAACCCCCATCACGTCGGGCGTCGCCACCGCCCGGTCAAACTCCATCCAGCCGCCCTGGATTTTTTCGGCCAGGTCTTCGGCGCCGACGAAATCGGCCCCGGCCTCCTGGGCCTCGCGCGCCTTGTCGCCCTTGGCGAAAACAGCCACGGTCTGGCTTTTTCCGATTCCATTGGGCAGGACAACGCTCCCGCGCACCATCTGATCCGCGTGGCGGGGGTCTACGCCCAGCTTGGCGGCGATCTCCACGGTCTCGTCGAACTTGACCGTCGCCCCTTCCTTGATGATGAAGACTGCTTCATCCAGCGCGTACGCTTTTTCCGGGTCAATCTTGTCCCGTACGGAATTAAAACGTTTCCCATGTATCGGCATCACGTCCTCCTGTCACGTGGTTCCACCGGCGGCCCCGTTCCTTTAACTGACGGGTGACGCCTCCCACAAAAAAAACAACCTGCCTCACTTCACCTCGATGCCCATGCTGCGGGCGGTACCTTCAATGATTCGCATCGCCATCTCGATGTCGTTCGCGTTCAAGTCCTCTTTTTTCGTCTCGGCGATTTCCTTCACCTGATTGCGAGTGACCGAGCCGACGATCTCGCGCCCCGCCTCTCCCGTGCCCTTCGCCAGCCGGGCCGCCTGCTTCAGGAGCACCGCCGCCGGCGGGCTCTTCATGATGAAGGAGAAACTGCGGTCGGCGTAGACCGAGAGCACGACGGGAATGATGGTTCCCTCGCGGCCCTGCGTCTGCGAGTTGAACGCCTTACAGAACTCCATGATGTTTACGCCGTGCTGACCCAGCGCCGGCCCCACGGGCGGAGCGGGGTTCGCCTGCCCGGCGGGAATCTGGAGCTTGATCGTGGCCATGACCTCTTTGCTTTTTTGCGCCATTTTCTCTGCCTTACTAAAGAATAACCGCCCCGAGGGGCAAACGATTCCGCGCTATACCTTTTCCACCTGAAGCATTTCGAGCTCGACCGGCGTGGTGCGCCCGAAGATGCTCACCATCACCTTGATCTTTCCGCGATCGGGATGAACCTCGTCGATGACGCCCGTGAAGTTGACGAAGGGCCCTTCGATCACACGAATGTTCTCGCCTTTTTCGAATTCCACCTTCCGGGTGGGTTTTTCGGCCTCACCCTTCATCTGCTTGACGACGTTCTGTATCTCCGCCTCGGAAAGCGGGGAAGGGTTCGTCCCGCCTAGGAAACCCGTCACTTTCGGCGTGTTCTTGACCATGTACCAGGACTGCTCGTTGCAATCCATCTCGATGAGGATATATCCGGGAAAAAACTTCCTGGAACTGGTCCGCTTTTTCCCGCCCTTGACCTCCACAACCTGTTCCGTCGGGACGACGATCTCGCCCAGCATTTCTTCCAGGCCGTTGGTGCGGAACTGCTCCTCGACATTGAGCTTCACCTTGTTCTCGAAGCCCGAATATGTGTGCACCACATACCACTGTTTCGCCACGGCCATGTCTCCGCTCAAGTTGCCAGACTCAGGAAATAGTCGATTGCGCGAGAGAGCGCCAAGTCCACAACACCAAGATACAGGGCGATGATAAATACAAAGATAAGCGCCACCACCGTCTGGAGCGCGGTTTGCTTCCCGCCGGGCCACGTGACCCGCTTCGCCTCCGTCTGCACGTCCTGGAGGAACGAACGCGCCTCGCGCCACCAATCCGCTACATTCAAATTCATTCCCGCCATTCTCGCTCCAAACTCCCGGCCAGCCATTCGCGCCGGAACCCGTCAGCCCAAATACGATAAATCCTCATCTTGGCAGGCCAGGAGGGACTCGAACCCCCAACCGCCGGATTTGGAGTCCGGTGCTCTACCGATTGAGCCACTGGCCTAAATTCTGCACTTCAAACCGGATACCGGAAACCCGGCGGCACTTCCCGTCGAACTACTCGGTCACCTCGGTGACGACGCCGGCGCCCACCGTGCGGCCCCCCTCGCGGATCGCGAAGCGAAGCTCTTTCTCCATCGCGAT
>CAMYJL010000223.1:5313-19175 GCA_947258645.1 uncultured Nitrospinota bacterium | reverse complement strand
CTTTCTTGAAGCGCCGCTCGCCCTTGTAGGCCCATACCCCGACGGGTCCACCCAGCGCCCAGGAGAACTCCGCACTGCCCTTCGCGAGAAGGCGCGCCTGCGCGACCATGCCCTTCGCCGACTGCGGCGTGGCGTTGATGCCCGCCTTGGATTTGAGAATCTTGCTGAGCCCCACGGCGAACTGATAGGGCTGGCCCTTGAGACCGCCGCCCAGAATGGTGACCGACTGGGCGCCCGCATTGAAGGAGAACGCCAGCGTTGCGAAGACTACGGTCAAAGAGGTGATCAAAGTACGCTTCAAAGTATATTCCTCCCATGAGATGGATCAGTAAATTCGAGAAGGGTACGCAACGACCCCTCAAACCCTATTTATCCTGGCCCCCAACAGCGAACGAAACGGCGACCGAAGACAAACCGTTGATTTTTTCCGCGGAAAAACCCGTTTCCCTCTCCCCGGGCGGCATGCCCCCGTCTCTCTTTTCGGATCCGGGCGCCTTCGGTTCGGAATTCTTCATGACAGCCAGCCGCAACCCGCCACCCAGGAGGGCTGCGCGGCGCTTGTCTTTATCGTCCAGCCGGGCGCCACCCGCGAAGGCGAGCGCGAGGTGGGATTCCTCCATGTTGGCGCT
This sequence comes from uncultured Nitrospinota bacterium, assembly GCA_947258645.1. GTDB lineage: Bacteria > UBA8248 > UBA8248 > UBA8248 > UBA8248 > CAMYJL01. The sequence goes on along the minus strand of CAMYJL010000223.1, from coordinate 18,546 downwards.
CCTCAGATCTGCGCCAGCAAGCCGGGAATCCGTCAGATCCGCACCACGAAGATCGGCTCCCCACAATACGGCGGCTTTCAGGTTCGCACGCCGCAGGTTGGCCGAGGACAGGCTGACCCCCTGCAGCCCGGCCTCCTGAAGATTAGCGCCTTCCATGTCGGCGCCCACCAGGTTGGCGTCTTCCATCCGGGCGTTCCGCAGGTCGGCGTGGCGCAGATTGGCCCCCTCCAGATCGGCACGGCGCAGATCGACATTCCACAAAGAGGTATTCTCCAGGTTCGCTCCCCGAAGGATCGAAAACCGCATGTTGGCGGAAATCAGGTTGCTTCCCCGGAGGTTGGCGCTCTCCAATCTCGTGTGACTGAGAACCGCGTTCCTCATGTCGGCGGCCTGCAATCGGGCGCCGCGGAGATCGGCCGCGAACAAATTGACATTCCAGAGAATCGCGAGCCGAAGATCGGCGTTCGCCAGGTCGGCGTTCGTCGCCAAGGCGTCCCGCATGTCAGCGCTTCTGAGATCGGCATCCGTCAGGACCGCGTTCCGCATGTCTGTGCCGCGCAGGTCCGCGCTCCTGAGGTCGACGCCGCGTAGATTCGCCCTATCCAGCCTGGCGCCGCGAAGATCGGCGGCAAACAGACGCACGCCCCGAAGGTCGGCACCCTGTAAATCGCAATGGGGACAACTGTTCGTCCTTTTCAGACGTTCAACATGGAACGGGTTCGCCCATTTCATGCACCCGGCGCGATTCCCGTTCGCCTTGTCCCGACAATCAGCAAGCGCGGGCTTGGCCGCACCGGCGGGAGCGGACAAGAAAAAAACGGTCAAAAGGGCGCAAGCGGACAAGAGCCCGCTTTTCATCCCCATGAAAACCTCCATTGGTACAAAAGCTGGCGGCGCACGACAAAATCGGCCGCATCATCGAAACTCACAGAGGGAAAAAACTCCCTCCAAGCCTGGACTCCCCTTGCCGCCCATTGAATTTTCAAAAGATGAAGAGAGATTACTGGAACAAAAAGGAAAAGTACATCGCCGGGCCGCCGCCGCCGGTGAAACCAGCAGCGTCAGACAGGGACAACCCCTTTTCAATCAAAAATATAGGCGGATTAAAAAGGGGCTCGCGGGGAGCGCAACGGATTTCATCGTTGACGGCACCTTCCTGCGGACATGTCACAAAAAAGCGTCTCCATCCGGGGTTTTCCCCACCGCCAGCGATCAATACCAGGCACCGGAACCAGCTTCGTTGATCCCGCTCTCCCGGCGTACTATCATGAATTCATACTGAAATATGATTAAAACAATGGGCCTTCAACGGTGCGGCGCCCCCGTTTCACAAACGAAACAGGACTCTGTACGAAAAGGAGAAAATCGCCAATGAAGACAATCCGCCCCGGGCTCTTTTTCCTGATCACGGCAGCCGTGCTGATCTGGCCCGGCGATGGCCGCGCGAGCGGACCAGCCGTCCCAGTCCCGACGGGACAAATAACCCCATCCGGTGGCGGCAAGGACCACATCCTCCTGGCCCAGGTAAAAAAGAACCCATCTCCGAGCACAAACCAACAGGGTTTCTCCGAAGCGTTCCGGTGGTTTCAAAAAGCCGCCCTGAAGGGAAACAAAAACGCTCAGAACATGATCGGCCAGATGTATTACGACGGCGACGGCGTGAAGCGAAGCTACGAGAAGGCAAGAGGCTGGTTCGAGAAGGCCGCGGAGCAGAACCACGCCGAGGCCCAGTACATGCTCGGCCTGATTCACTACTACGGAAGAGGGGTTCAGAAAAATTTCACCACTGCCGCGCAGTGGTTTGGGAAAGCGGCCAAGCAGAAGTACAACGCAGCCCAGTACATGCTCGGCCTGATCCACTATGAAGGAAAAGGGATGAAGAAAAACCTAACCGAAGCGGAGAAATGGTTCCGCCAGGCCGCCGAGGAAGGCGACCAGGACGCCCAATACATGCTCGGGCTCGTCATCTACGAGCGCGCCAAGGAGAAAGGGGGAAAAAAACCCTAGACACCGCGGCCGCTGGTCTCCCAAAAGCGGCGGAGGAAACACCTACCCTTCGACGCTGTTCTCCACAGGCCAGCGAATGGGCCGCTCTACACCCTCCCGAAGCCTCGTCCCGCCGTCCCCCCAGGAATCGTTCAACTGCTTCTGGCTGACGTCTGTTCCCCTGAGATCAGCCCCGCAGAGGTACGCCTTATAAAGGTAGGCCTTTTCGAGACAACTCCCTCTCAGCCCCGCTCCACCCAGGTGGGCCTCCTGGAGATCGGCTCCCTCGAGGTTCGCCTTCTGGAGATTGGCCCCGGCGAGGCGGGCACGCTTCATCTTGGCTGCCCCGAGGTTGGCCCGCCGGAGGCTGGCCCCCTCAAGGTCGGCGCCTTCAAGATTGGCACCCCAGAGGATGGCCCCGTTAAGGGTGGCCCCCTTGAGATTGGTTCCGGTGAGGTAGGCCCGCTGGAGGTTGGCGTTCTGAAGCTTGGCCTCGCGAAGGTCGGCCTCCTGGAGATACGTTCCTTTCAGTTGGCCGCCCCGAGATGGGCTTCGCGGAGATTGGCTCTCCCGAGATGGGCCCTTTCGAGATTGGCATCACGGAGATTGGCCTCGCGGAGACTGGCCCCGTCTAGACTGGCCTCCCGGAGGATGGCGCCCCCGAGGTTGGCTTGATGGAAGTTGGCGCGATCCAGGTTGGCCTCGCGCATGTTGGCACCCTTGAGATTGGCCTCGCGAAAAACGGCACCCCTGAGGTCGGCCCCCTGGAGGATGGCTCCACCCAGATTGGCCCGCTGAAGGTTGGCTCTCTGGAGGATGGCTCCTTTCAGAAAGGCCCGCTGAAGATATGCGCCCTCCAGGTTGGCTCTTTCGAGATGGGCCCCTTCGAGATGGGCCTCCCGAAGATTGGCGCCTTCGAAGCGGGCGCGCTTGCCCTTTTTCCCCTTTGTGTCGAGCCACTCCCGGTGGGCTTCCAGGATTTTTTTCAGCTCATCGGGGGGAATCTGGTTAAGCGCGGAAGGCTCGGGCCCTCCGATCGCATCAGGCACAGGCCGGCTTTCCAGTTCATTGTGATGATCCGGTGCCGACGGTTTAATTTTCACCGGGAACTTCCCTCATTCCCCTGGGTATTATTTTCAGCGCCTCCCGGCGTTCCATGCCGCCTGGCTTGAGGTTCCCCGCATCCTTTTCCTGGCGAGGTATTCCATCACCGTGCGACAATCGCGCTGCGCCCCCCCTCTTCGCCCGGGCTGAAAATGGATTTTTGATATCGATCATTTCCGCATAGTTGAAGAAAAAAATCAATGTATTCAATAGTTACACATTCCCGAACCGTGTGATGATTCACGAAAGACTCATTTCTTTCCCGCCATGCCGGCGGACACTCCTAAGAAACCGCTCTTTAGCCCTCCCTGAAAAAGGCTCCGCTTCGCACCGCCTGCCAGGGCCTCCCGACCGATTTCGGGCACCGGGCCGTGGCGCTGTCCCTCTCGGCCGGAAAAACGCCAACGTGCGGGGGGGGATTTCGGGGAAATTTGATCGAATAACAACAGAATAATAAAAATAATCTAATGAATTTCCGATAGTGAACAGAAAATTTCACTTCGAATTTACCGTTTTCACTTCGAATTTACAGCCCATACAAGGATAATAGAATCAGTTGGCAACCCGATTTCCGAAGTCGGGACGTGCCGAAATGGACATCGAGATACAACAATTCCAAGAGAAGAGCGGGAGCCCAGCATGACGAAAATTTTGGTTGCGGAAGACGACGAAGACCTCCGGGAGACGCTGCAGGCAGTCCTTGAAGAAGAGGGGTACGAGGTCGTAACCGCCTCCAACGGAAAAAAGGCAGAAGAACTTTGCCGAGAGGAGCGTCCCGATCTCGTCATCACCGATATCATCATGCCCGAAAAAGATGGACTGGAGACGATCGCTGACCTTCAGCGGAATTTCCCGGACTTGAAGATCATCGCCATCACCGGAGCCGGAAGCGGCCGGGGCAAGGGGTTCAACTATCTGGAATGCGCCGAATTGCTGGGAGCGCGCCGCGTTCTGGGCAAGCCCTTCGGCCGATCCGATCTGCTCAATTTGATCAAAGACGTTTTTAGTGAAGCCGAACAACCGAGCACATCGCCTCAAAGCCCGTAACGAAAATTCTGGCGAGACCAACCGGGCTGCGAAATCCGGGCGGGTTTCCCGACCCGCCGGGAAACCCGTTCCTTTTCCACTTTTTGCTGGAAGCACCAAATGAATTTTCGAAAATCGGGCGCGCTGACTGCAACGGTCCTGGCGATTGTTTTCCTTGGGCTCAGCTCATGGTGGGCGCAATCCAGGTTAATGGCCAGGGGCCGGGCCCAGATGGGCGAATCCCTCTCCACCGTGCTGGAAACGACTCAGCAGGCGCTCCTCTCCTGGGTCAAGGAGCAAAAATCCACCGCGCTGCTCTGGGCAGGAACCCCGGAAGTTCGCCAATACACCCGGGAGCTGCTGCGCGTCCGCCAATCCTCCGAATCCCTGGTTCGCGCTCCCGTGCAGGCAAAACTGCGCTCCTGGTTTCAACCGATTGGAGAGATCAAGGATTATCGCGGCTTTTTCATCATCGGGCCGGATAACACCAACCTGGCTTCCATACGCGACGTGAATACCGGAGTGACCAGCCTGTTGGCCAAACAGGGAGAATTCCTGGAAAAGATTCGTCTCGGGCTGACCGCCATGAGCAGGCCCCAGCTTTCGGATGTACTTCTTCCCGACGGCAAAGGCCTCTTGAGGGAAGATATGCCCACCATGTTCGTCGGGGCTCCTATCAAAAACGAAGAGGGCGATGTGATCGCCGCCCTGGTTTTCCGCATCGATCCCGCCCATGACTACACCGCCATTTTCCGGCGGGGGCGGATCGGGAAAACGGGCGAAACCTACGCTTTTGACCGGGAGGCGCATCTCGTCAGCGAAAGCCGGTTCGAGCACCATCTTCGGAAGATCGGTCTGCTCCCCCCCGGCGGTCTCAGCATTCTCCATTTGGATGTCCGCGATCCGGGCGTGAATCTGGTTTCGGGCGAACGAACCGAAATCCCCCCGCATGAACAGAACATGACCCGGATGGCCAGGAGCGCGTTGGGCGGTTTCGCCGGGCTGGACACGGACGGCTACCGCGACTACCGGGGCGTTCCCGTCGTCGGCACCTGGCTCTGGGACGATGAACTGGGCATCGGCATGGCGACGGAAGTGGACGTATCCGAAGCCTACGAGGTCTTACGCCTCAACATTTTCGCCATCAATCTTTTGACCCTTTTCTCCGCGGGGCTGATCCTCATGGTCACCCTGGTTTTCGGCCGGAGCCGCAGGCGGCTCCGCAAGTTCAACGAAGATCTCGAAGCGCTCAACCTCATCGCCCAGAAGGTAACCCAGAGTCTCGACCTCGATGAGGTTCTCCAATTTGCCGCCCGTTCGGCCGCCGAGCTCTTGAATCTGCCCTTCGTTGTCGTTTCCACCGTGGAAGACGGGTCGCTGCTATACCGGGCCAACCATGGCGGCTGGTGGCGGAGCGGAAAGGAAAATACAAAGCGCCCGTTAAACCGGGGAACCGCCGGCTGTGTGGCCAGAACGGGACAGCTCCTCTACATCGAAAATGTTCTGGATGAGCCGGAGTGGGAAAGGAAAGATCAGGCCAGACTGCATGGCATCGGCTCCTATCTGGGCCTGCCGCTGAAATACCGGGGAAAGGTGATCGGCGTGCTGAGCTGTCTGGCGCGGGGGCATCGCAGGTTCGAGGCCGGCGAGATGGAACTCATCACCTCTCTTGCCTCCCAGGCCGCCATCGCCATCCAGAACGCGGAGAATCACTCCCGGCTCAAAGAAACGCTCGACGACCTGAAACGCAGTCAAGATATGGTCATTCGCGCCGAAAAGCTCTCGTCTCTCGGCGTCCTCGCGGCGGGGGCGGCTCACGAAATTCTCACCCCGGCCGGTGTGATCCAGCTGCGCGCGGAAATGATCGCAGACAACACGCCCGAAAACAACGCCGAAAAGAAATCCGCCGAGTTCATTGTCCGCAACATTCAACGCATCAAGAAAATCTGCGACGACCTCAGGCGGTTTTCACGCAATGACGTCCCCTCACCGGAGCTTTTCGACCCGGACGATGCACTGAGGCTCAGCCTCGAGCTGATTCAACACGAACTCCCCCAGGCAGGGATCGAGCTGGACCTGCAGCTCAACAAATCGTCGTTTCGGGCCATGGGGGACGTCTCCCAGATCCAGCAGGTTTTCATCAATCTCCTCACCAATGCGCGGGATGCGATGCCCGAGGGAGGGAGGCTCACCATCTTATCGGAAATCATTGACGCCGGAGACAAGCGCCTCTGGCAGCTGAAGGTGTCGGATACCGGGATCGGCATTCCCGAGGAGGAGCTGTCCCAGATATTCGACCCGTTCTTCACGACCAAACCCCCCGACAAGGGAACGGGGCTGGGCCTCTCGATCCTGCACGGCATCGTGGAGACACACGGCGGGGACGTGTCGGCCGAGAGCGAGGTGGGTGCCGGGTCGACTTTCATCATCCGGCTCCCGGAGGCGAATCAGGAAGCCCCGGCCTGATCAGAGGGCCTGATCGGAAGCCGCATCCCGCCCGCGCCCTTCTCAAGTCCCATCACGAAAGAAGGGCCGCGATTCGCACCGCGGCCCCTCCCTCGATTGGCGTCCGGGGGGGAAGCGAATCCCGGCGGCGACCCCTCCGCCCGATGTTGAAATAAAGGAGCCCCTCTCCTCTCCATCACGGCGGAAGGCGCCGGGAACCAGAGGCCCGATTTGTGAAATTCATCGCCGGAACTCTTCCTCCGGCCAAATCCCTCCCTACATGATATCCCGCGGCGCGAAGCTCATCGTCGTGAACGAGTGCTTGTAGGGCGACTCGCCCAGCTTGCGCAGCTTGCCCTTGCCCAGCTTGTAGCGGTAGCGATTTGTCATCGGGTCCACCACGCGGTGGACGACCGAGTTGGCCGGATTCTCCGGGAAGTTGAAGTAGGCGAACGTCACACCGGGCCGAATGGCCTCGGTGACCATCGCCACGGCGGTGAAGCTTCCCTTGCTCTTTTCGATCTTCCCGGCCTTCTCAAGCTCGGTGAAAGTGAGATCCTTGCCGTCCACACCGAGGTATCCGCCCGTCTGGACGAGCAGATCGTCGTTCTCGACCGCGACGAGATCCCCCGACTCGATGCCGCGCTTCTTGGCGTCGTCCGGATGAATCTCAAGGAACTGGTACGGCCAGCGCTGCATGATGTAGGGCCGCCGCTTGTCGTCGAAGGCCGACTGCCAGACCTCGTTGATGCGGCCGTTTGTCACCCAGACCTCGTCGCCCTTCGGCGTCACCCGCTCGTAAAAGTCCTGGAAATCCTCCCAGGGGCTCTTGAGCAGCACCGCCTTGCCCACCTGTGTGCCGAAGTGGGTGAGCCATTTGGGATGCATTGTCGGGCCCTCGGGCGGGCCGAGCTCGAGCGTTTCATCATGCAGCCGTTTCGTGCCGACCAGCTCGCCCTTCACCATCCGGATGGGCGTCTGGATGCCCTCCGTTCCGTAACTCCTCAGCAAGTCATGGGCACGGACCCCGTCCTTCTTCGCTTTGACGACGAGGGGATGATAGTTGAGCACGCCCTTCCGGCCGAATCGCGCGGCCTCTTCAAATATCTCGTTCGAGTCCTTCCAGTCGAAGTCCTTGAAACCCATCTTCTTCGCAAAGCCCGCGATGATCTTCCAGTCCGGCATGGCTTGGCCGGGCGGGTCCGCAATCTTGCTGTAGAGGCGAAGTCTGCGCTCCCCGTTGCAGCGGGTGAAGTCTTCCTCACCCCAGGTCGCCGCCGGCAGCACCAGATCGGCGTACTCCGTCCCGATGGGCGCAACCGGGTAGATGTCCTGGTTCACCACGGCCATCCCGCCCGAGTCGGCGCGGCGCTTCAGGGTCTCGATCGCCGCCTTGGCGTCGAAGCTGTCGATCTGGTGCGGGCTCTGTGCCGTCATGCCCCGCACGGCGTCCATCAGGTTCTGCGAGCCCGCCATCGCCTGGAACCAGGTCGTTCCGATAACCCATGCGAAGCGCAGATTGCCGTCCGCCGTCCAGCGATCAAGATCGATCTCCTTCTTGCGGCGTCCCGGCATCTTCTCGGGCGAGAGCCCGCGGGGATAACCGGCCCCGCCCATCCAGCCGCGCTGGTGGCCGCCGCCGCGCGAGATGACCTGACCGGGGCGCGTTCCGGCGCCGCAGGATATATTGATAAAATCCTGATAGTCTTCCTCGGAAATAAAGGCGGGACTGGTGGCGGTTACCCCCCAGAAGTAGCCCTTGCGGATGAGGTTTGCCGGAACGCCCGTAATCTTCGCCGCCCGATCGAGCTCGGCATACTTGTATCCCAGCACCCACTTCTTGTAGTTCGCGAAGTCGGTGCCGTATTTCCCCCAGGTGGTCACCCACTGCCAGGGCGTATTCCGCGTGCCGCGGCCCATGCCGGAGCCGATCTCCCACTTGTTCGAGATCATCCGGGAGATGAACTCCTTGTCCTCCCAGCCGTTCTCGAGAATCAGCCGGATCATCGCCAAGTGCAGCACGGTGTCCGTCCCCGGAATCACGGGAAGGAACAAACCACCCTTCGACTCGCCCCAGGCGACCCCAGTCGTCTTGCGAGGCAGCGCGAAGATGAGTTTCTTGTTCGGTGTCTTCCCCGCCATGATCCACGAGGTGAAAAGAACCGACTTCGTCTCATACGGGTCCACGCCCGAGAAGAAGATGACCTCGGCGGCACCCCAGTCTTCGTAAGAGGCGCTGAAGGGATTGATCCCCGAGAAGTCGATTCCCGGCGTGTCCTTGCCCGGTCCGGGTTTGTCGTGGGGCGCGAAGGCCGGCGTTCCGACGGCCCCGAAGGCGAGCTTGGAGATCGCATAAGTGTTCTCAAAATACTGGTACGAGTAGGACTTCATCCCCCAAGCGTGCTCACCGTACTTGTCGAGCACATGCTTGGAGATTCCCGCCGCAACCTCAAATGCCGTATCCCAGGAGACCGCCTGCAGGGTACCCCGCACGCGCATCATGGGTTGGCGAAGCCGCTGCGCGGTGGGCTTGTTCGGGTTGAACAATTTCTGCGCGAGGGCGCCGCCGCGAACGGAATGCGTTCCCTGGACGTTGACGACCTTCGAATCGCCGTCGGGGATCACCACCACATGGTGCGGCTTACCGTTCACCATCGTGATGTTGTGCATGTTGGGGCTGATCCACTTGCCGCTATTCACCGGGGCCGGGAAATCCACCTTGAGCGCGTTCTGGCCCGCCTTCGGCCCGCCCTCTCGGCCCACCGGCCAGCGGTATGCCTTGTAGCCGCAACCCACGATGCAGTAGTCGCATGCCGTCGTGAGCACTTCGGCGTTCGAGGGCGGGAGGGGAATGCGGTCCTCCGGTATCTGGTAGTCTGACGCTGCTCTGACCATGTTTCGCTTCCTCCTATCCCTGAATCGCCAGGTTGTCGTGGTAGCCGTAGATCAGCCCCATGACACCCGTCGCGTAAATATCATCGCCTTTCACTTCCAGCCGGACCTGCGGCAGGCTCTCCGTCGCCTGCCCGGCGACCACCAGCCCGTGTCTCGACAGATCGAAGGTGGTCAGGTGGAACGGACAAGGGCCAAGCACCTTGTGCTTCCCTTTGTAGGTTCCGATAAGCGGCCCGCCCATGTGGGAGCAGAGCGTGCTGAATGCGACGATGTCGCCCTTCGGCCCGACGCCGCCGCCGGCGGACTTGCCCAGCTTCACCAGGTAGGCCATGGAATTCGGATCCTTCCCCGGGTACTGGACGACCAGGGGAACATCCACCTTCAGCTTGCTCACCTGGCCGATCTTGCGGCGTGGATAGGTGGCCGTCTGAAGCGCCGCGTCCACCAGCCCGGGGATCCCCGTCACCGCGACAATTCCGGCCGCCGTCCCGCCGCTCAGCAGGAATGCACGCCTCGAAAGGCAGAACTTGTCGTTTTGGGCTTCTTGCGTCATCTGCATTTCTCCTCAGCGCATCGCCGCGTACGGCGGCAGATTCGGTTTTTTCATCAACAAGGGCTTGTCGCTCGCAAGTGCGTTCAGGAACGCCAGCAGGTCTTTCTTCTCCTGATCGTTCAGATTGAGCGGCTTCAGCAGCTTGCTCTTTCCGGGGTCGTCCCCGCCCCCTTCGTTGTAGAAGTCGATGACTTCCTCCAGCGTGAAGAAGACGCCGTTGTGCATGTAGGGCGCCGTATACTTCACCTCGCGAAGGGAGGGCGTGCGGAACTTGCCGCGGTCGATCTTCTGCTTGGTGGTGTAGTAGAGGCCAAGGTCGCGGTCCGCCGAGCGGTAGACCGCCTCGGGAACGCCCCGGCTGAGATGCTGGTAGCGGAGCGTGATCTGGCGGAGGGGATCTTCCTCAAACGCCTCGTTCTTGCCCACGCCCAGGTTGTGGTAGGACTCGTCCGAGAAAAGCGGTCCGTTGTGGCACTGGATGCAGGCGGCCTTTCCCTGGAACAGGGCGAGGCCCCGCTTCGCGCTCGCCGAGAGCGCTCCTTTATTTCCCTTCATGTACCGATCGAACGCGACGTTTTTCGCATTCGACACCAGCGTCCGCTCGAAGGCCGCGATGGCCCGCCAGGTGTCGTCGATGGTCGGCAATTTGTCGCCGAACACCTTCCGGAACATCTTCACATACTGGGGAATCTGGCGAATGCGCTCTTCCATCATCATCGTGTCGCCGTTCCCAGCCACATTACCGGTAGCGGCGGATTTCGCCTGGGCTTCCAGGCTGGGAGACTCTCCCGCCCAGAACAGCTTTTTGTAGAAGGCGGAGTTCAGAATCGTCTGGGAGTTCCGCCAGTGCTGGGTGCCGGGATAGCCCCGGCTGAGATCGCCGCCGTCGCCCCAGCCGGCCTCCGGGTTGTGGCAAGAAGCGCACGATGTGCTGGCGTCGCCGGAAAGGCGGGGGTCGAAGAAGAGCAGCTTGCCCAGCTCGACCTTCGCTTTGGACATGGGGTTGTCCGGGGGGACCGGTACCGCCGGAAGGGGACCGATGGCGGGGAATTCTTTTCCCTGTACGGCGACCGAGCTTCCCACGATGAAAGAACCGAGGAAGAGAGCCGCCACAACGCCGAGAAAAATCAGGCTGTAATCTTTTGTCGGTTTCATGACCCTCTCCTCAGTTCTTTCCCAGTTTTCGGATTTTGTATTCGGGAAGCTTGGGCGCTTTCACGATCACCGCAGAGCCGGAGAGGCTCTTGAGAAAAGAGACCAGTGCGCGCCGCTCGCCTTTGTTGAGCTTCAACGGCTTGAGGAGCGGGCTCTTGTTCGGGTGTATGCCGCCGCCCTTGTTGTAAAAGGCGACGACACCCTCCAGCGTTTTGAGGGAGCCGTTGGCCATGTAGGGCGCTGTCCGGGTGAGCTCCCGGAGGGAGGGCGTGCGGAACTTGCCCCTGTCTTTCGGATTTTTCGTCACGGCATAGAGCCCCACGTCCTCGCGGATGTTCATGTAATTTCCGACGCCGAGGGTTTTCAGGAAGCGCCGGTAGGTGATGTGGCGCTCCGGCTCGCTGAACACTTTCGGATTGGCCGGTGCACCGGTGGCGTGGAACTTGCCGTCGCTGAGAAGCGCGCCGCTATGGCAGTTGGCGCATCCGGCCTTGCCCTGAAAGAGCTTGAGGCCCCGCTGCGCCGTCTTGGAAAGGGCTTTCTTGTCGCCCTTCATGAATTTGTCGAAGGGGACGTTTCGCGAGTTCAGCGTCTTGACGAAGGAGGCGACCGCCTTGAGGGTTCCGCCGAAGGAGGGCTCGCCCCCGTAGGCGTCCTTGAACATCTTGACGTACTCGGGAACCTGCTTGAGCCGCTCGGGAAAGAGACGGCCGTCCACGAGCATGAAGTGGGCCTCGGTGAGATGGTCCCGGACCATCGTGGGCATGTCGCCCCCGCTCATGCGGCCGTCCTGGTAAAGACGCTTCTTATAGCCCGAGTTCAGGACGGTGGGCGTGTTGCGGAAGTAGAGCGTACCGGGATAGCCCTCGGAGAGCGCCTGGCCGTCCGTCCAGCCCTTGGAGGGGATGTGGCAAGTGGCGCAGCTGATGCCGCCGTCGCCCGACAGCCGGCCGTCGAAAAAGAGGTAGCGGCCCAGCTTCACCCGCGCGGCATTTTGCTTTTTCGGCGGTGGAAGCGGGGCCAGTTTGGCGCCCCAGCTCATCTGGGGAAATGCGCCGCCGACCACCGCCAGCGCGGCGATAACGGCTACAAATGTAGGTATTCTCCTCCGGATCATCTTCTTCTCCCTCAAAAATTATTTGGAGGTAAAACGTAACGAGACAGAGGCCTTCCCTTTGGCCTTCACTTTGATCTTCTTTTTCTGAACACCCAGTTTGGGGTGCCACGCCATGAGGGTGTAGCTCCCGGGCGGGATATCGCCGATGTTGAACGAGCCGTCATCTCCGACGACGGCGTAGTAGGGATTCTTGGCGACGAACATCCAGCCGAGCATCCAGTTGTGCGCGTCGCACTCGAACCGGACGTGGCCGGTGCGCTTCACGCGGAGCTTCTTGCTGGTCTTGGGCTTGCTCTTTGGCTGGGCGATGTTGAACATCGAGCGCCGGACGGAGCCGATGATCTCGTAGGCATGAATGTTGTGGAGCACGGGGTCGCTGTTCAGGATGGTGAGCTTCGATTTGTCTTGGGCAACCAGAAAGTAGGGCTCAAAGGCGCATTTTTTCTGGTCGACGACGGGTTTGGCGGCTTCCTTGGGGAAGGGCTTTCCCTTCTTGACCTTGTCGAGGTAGACGACCACGCCGCGCAGGGCGCCGCCCTTGACATCCACCTCCTGGCGCACGGCCTGGCCCTTTCCACACGCATGGGTGTCCTTGGTGATGAGATGTGATGCGGGGGGAGGGACTGTTCCGCTGAAGGCGATCTTTCCGGCGACGGTGCCGCCGTCCGTGACGGGCGTAACCTTGTAGGCGGCATCCGCGGTCCCGGTGAGAAAAACGGAAAAGGTGAACGCGATGGCGCTCGTGAGGAAACGGTTCATACGCAGGGGCTCCTTCATGGTTGTTGATCAATCCCCAAAAACGGATATGTGGAACAGCTGGTTTCACTTCGCCGCCAGTTGATTGGAAGGGCCCGGTGGCCCTTCCAATCAACTGGCGGCAACAGGCCGGAAGGACCTGTTTGGAGAATCAATCTGGCCTGCCCGGGCTGCCTCTGCGGGCGCCTGGCGAAGA
>CAMYJL010000223.1:0-5308 GCA_947258645.1 uncultured Nitrospinota bacterium | reverse complement strand
GTGCAAGTGCCAAGCCCCGATGACAATACTTTCCGAGGCGCCTTGTCCGCCCCTCTGCCGATACCCGGCAAGGGGGGGCTGCCCGGCCCGGATGACACAACGCGCCATGCGAGACGCATCGGTCAGTCCTCGCCGGTCAGGTTTCAGCCGGCTTCAAACCCCAGGCAAATCTCTATTGAAGTTGAATATAGGTCCAGAGCCGGATGGATACAAGAAAAAAAGAGAATTTTTTCTTAATAAGGTTTTCAGCCCTCTCCCCCCATTCACCGTTCATGGGGAAATTTCCATAAGTCTATTTTTATCAAATGGTTATACCGAAAAAAGGTGTCCGGCGGGGGGCGTTCTCCTAAATCGTTTATTCTCAATCGGTTAAATATATCCAGGGGGCCAATCCCGCATGAAGCAGGATAATTCCGGCCCCGGCTACTTCTTCCCCGCCGCGCCCCCTTCCGTGGACTTCTTGCCCGCCACCGCGGCCACGACATTCGGCGCTGCGATCAGCCCGGCGGGCGCGCGCTTGAGGCTCAACATGTAAATGGTAAGGGCATCCAGATCGGCTTTCTTCAAGTGTTTGTAGGGTGGCATGGTCGTGCCCGGCGAGGTTTTTTTGGGGTCGTTGAAGTGAGCGAGATGCCATTTGGGATCCTTCCGCCGCTCGCCCGCCCACGTCAGCTCTGGCCCAACCGTTCCCCCGACACCATGAACGCGATGACAGCCGACGCAGCCCATCTGCATGTATAGCTGCCGCCCTCTTTCGACGAGGGGTGCTCCCTTTAACCGCACGCCCCTGTGGCAGGCGCCGCACGAAGCCTGGATGTATGGCTTCTTCAGCATCGGCTCTTCCCAGAAATGTGTGGCGATTTGGCGAACCGGGGGTCGTCAATCCCACGGTGGCACATCTGACATCGATCCACCCGGGTGGGCGACACGATGGTTTGCACATATACAATTCCCGGATTCGGGAGTTCACGCACCCCTTTGCCTGAAAGGATGGCACGAAGCTCCGACGCGTAGTTTCTCTGGTATTTTCGCCACTCCCTGTCGTAGTCCATCCAGTACGAGAGGGTGAACAAAACGGCAGCCACCACTCCGACGATGGCAAATGCCCAATGCCATTTTCTCAATGCGTGATTTTCTGCCTGGATATCAGAATTCATTTTTCATTCCTATCAATGTCCGGCCCCGGTCTGCTCCCAAGGTAAAACGAACACCCAATTCGCTCCCCGGAAGAAGGTTCCAATGATGGTGAGAACAATGAGAGCTCCCAAAAAGGACGAGAAAAGCGCGATGGCCCCCAAGCGGCGAGACCCGGTACGCCGAACCACGGTACTGGAGAAAATGGCCATGCCTATCAGGAGAGCCGTCGCGGGGTTCACGATATCCACCATGATTTGAGGCGCATTTGCCCAAAGCGTCCGGAGGCCGAATTGGGCATTCAGAATGATAAGGATGGGGACCGAGACGGCACCGGCAAGGCTGCTTTTCCAAGCCAGCTTTCGCCCGCGATCGGAAGTAAACCACACACCCTCCGCCTCCGGGGAGTAGTCGATATACGGGATGAGCATAATCCCGAGGACGGCCAGACCCGGAACGATAACGCCCCCCACCAGCGCGGAATAGCTGACAAGTTCTTGCAGCCCGAGGAAGTACCAGGGAGCTTTGGAGGGATTCGGTGGATGGGTGGGATTGGCAATTTCTTCCAACGGTGCGTCAAACAGCAAGGAAACCGCCGTTACCGCCGTCAAAGTGGCCACAAAAACGACGAGAAGACGGAAAGTAAGATGAGGCCAAGCCGTAACCTCTTCTTCCGGGGCCTGAGTGCCCACAACGGGGGTCACGCCGCGCGCAAGGGCCATGAGGCCGTATGTTTTTCCTGTGTCCCAATCCCCGCTGCCGACGGCGGAAGTCGGATGGGCACCTCCGGCACCCTCCCGGGGGCGCGCCAGACCGCCGTCTTTACGCACCCGCCACAAATGGACCGCCAGGACCATGCTTATCACGATCGGCAAAATGGCCACATGAAGAACATAAAACCGGAGGAGCGCCCCCTGACCCACCTCCTGCCCGCCAAGCAGCATGAAGCGAATCGTGTCCCCCATCAGGGGCGGATAGGCGGCGATACTCGAGCCCACCGTGATGGCCCAGAAGGCGAGTTGGTCCCAGGGGAGCAGATATCCCGTGAACGAGAGGAACATCGTTAACACCCAGAGAACGACGCCCAACACCCAGTTGAACTCTCGCGGAGGCTTGTAAGAGCCCGTATAGAACACGCGACACATGTGGATGAAAACAGCGGCTACCATTCCGTGGGCCGCCCAGCGGTGCATGTTTCGGAGGATGACGCCATAGGAAACCACAAACTGAAGATCCTTCATGTCGTTGTAGGCGCGATCCACCGAAGGGACGTAGTAGAACATCAACAAGACACCGGTGATGATGAGGATAAAGAAAAGAAAGAGCGCGATAACGCCAAGTCCTAACGTCGCCGTGGGACGCAAGGTATGGACATGGACCCGCGCCGGCATGATGTGGAGAAAGAAGTTGGTGAATACGGCCTGCATCCGGTCGAGGTCGTTGTCCGGATTACCGTGGCGGATAATCGACCGCCAGACCCGGGTGGAAACGATCCAGTTCACAAGGCGCGACACTTTCGATTTTCCCAGAGTCCCGCTCGCATCATCCATATCGATTTCCTGTCCCTTCCCCCACCGGAAAACCTGGGGCCGAATACGGTTATGACTCCATGAATCCCAATCAAACCTTGAAATACATATCGGCACTCACAATATCCTGCGTATCCACCTGCAATCGCCCATCTGGACTCTCGGTGAGCCGGAAAAAATCCAGGGACCGGGGAGCCGGACCGGACAAAACCCGCCCCTGCTTGTCAAAAAGACTTCCGTGACAGGGACACCGGCTGGTGGCGCCCTTCCCCGGCCCAAATGGGCCTACCGTACAACGGAGGTGGGTACACACCGCCGACATCGCCCGGAAACCGTGGCGGTCGTTAAACACAAAGAGGCGGCGGTCTTCTTCAAACGAGATTGAATTCGGGGGATACTCAGCAGGTTTTCTCAATTTAAACGCAGTCGGCGTCTCATACAAAACATTCGGGAAAAGGTAGCGGATATTGGCAAGGCCCGGCCCGATCAGCGAAACGAGAGATGCGATCCATCCGATCGACAGAAGAGACCTGCGGGATACGCTCTCTTTTTCTTTGGCTTCTCCCCGTCCGCCTTCTTCAAGCTGATAGTCCCCGTAGTCCTTACTCATCCTCGCTCCCCTTCATGCCGACGCGGAATCTGGCGCAACGGCCCACGTCTCACCGAACTGATAGCGTTCCATCGTGATGGCACCCGATGGACACCGCATCGCACACAAACTGCACCGGATGCACGCGGATTCATCCTTCAGCATCGCGGCGCCGGGCATGGCGCCCCCGGGCAGCTCTTCGAGCCCCCTGCCGTAACGCACCCGGGCGAGCGCGTCGACATCTTCATTGATTTCAATCTGTTGAAGATTTCAATCTGTTGAAGCGGGACGATACGCAAACAAGCCGAAGGGCATACGTCCACGCAACCGCCGCATAAAATGCACTTGTCGCTGTGGAAGATGGTGTTGATGCTGCACTGCACGCAGCGGGTGGCCTGCTGCCGGGCATCATCCCCGGAAAAGCACAGCTCCACCTCGGCGATTCCGATCCGCCGCTCGATGGGCAGGTTGGGAGGCTCCTCTCTCTCCGTCTTCCGGTAATCTTTTTGAATCACCGGAAGCGATTTATCCGGCTCCCCAAAGCGCAGAAGCGACTGCCGGAAATGATCCACCTTGTGCCACGCGCCCTCGGCCCGATCTTCGGTGGAATCGCCCGTCAACCACGCATGGATGGAGCGCGCGGCCCGATGGCCGTTCGAAACGGCCTCGATGAAAATCCGGGGGCCGAAAGCCACATCGCCCCCGGAATAAATTCCGGGCGCCGTCGTCGAGAGCGTCTCCGGGTCGATCTGAATCGTCCCCCGGGGGGTGACTTCGATTCCATCCTCTGGCTGAACCCAGGAGAGATCGGGCGCCTGCCCCACCGCAACGATGACCGAATCGCATGCCATCACCTCTTCCGAGCCGGACTCGAATTGAGGGCTGAACTTTCCATCTTCATCGAAAACGCGGGTCACGCGGAGAACCTCCAGCCCCCGAACCTGCCCCCCATCTCCCAGGATGCGCTTCGGTCCCCAGCGGGGATGGAGTTGGACCCCTTCTCCCTGGGCGCCATCGATCTCCAGCGAGCTGGCGGGCATCTCCTCCCAGGACTCGAGACAGATCAGACGGACATCCTTGGCGCCCATCCGCAGCGCCTCGCGCGCGACATCCATGGTCTCCGACATCGCCGAAGCATCCGCCTGCACCCCCGCCTCCGCGCCCGATTGAATTGCGCGCGCAGCCATCCGGGCGGCGTCCATGGCAACGTCTCCGCCGCCGATGACAACAACCCGCTCACCCAGATCGACCTTAAACCCCAGATTGGCGTTGAGGAGAAATTCCACCGCCCGGAACACCCCGTCGAGCTGAACCCCTTCGATGGGCAGGTCCCGGCTCCTGTGCGCCCCGATGGCGATGAATATCGATTCAAATCCCTGATCGCGCAGATCCCTGATCGTGAAGTCCCGGCCCAGAGCCTGATTCACCTTCAACTCCACACCGAGGTCCAGGACTCCCTGGATTTCCGCCCGAACCAGATCGCGGGGAAGCCGGTACTCGGGCACGCCGAGCATCAACATGCCGCCCGGAACGCTCTGGGCTTCAAAAACGGTCCCAAGGAGGGCCAGATCGTGAGCGCAGGTCAGCCCGGCGACCCCCGACCCGATGACGGCCACCCGGCGATCCTTCGTTTTTTCCTGGACGGCTTCGCCCATGCGACGGATGACGCTTAGATCCCAGGGGCTTCGGACATCATGGGTAGGCTCACTGCGCATCACCAGACGCGCCCCGGTAGGCTGCCCCAGAGGGCGCTCCGCCTCGGAGCCGTAATGCTCGGTCAGGAAGCGCTTCAGCGGACGGATGGCCACCGGCTCATCCACCGCCCCCCGCCGGCACGCCGCCTCGCAGGGCGCCGCGCACACCCGGCCGCAAACGGAGGCGAAAGGATTCGGCTCCCGGGCGATCCGATAGGCCTCCTCGAAACGGCCCTCGGCGATCGCGCGGACATACCCCCGGGCGTCCGTGTTGACGGGACACCCCGTTCGGCATTTCACCATGTCCGACCAGTACCCCATATCCGGTATCACGGACCTGTAGCGTTTACCCTGGGGCATAT
>CAMYJL010000222.1 GCA_947258645.1 uncultured Nitrospinota bacterium | reverse complement strand
CTTTTCCGGATATTGCAACCTATCAATCCGTTTTATGAAGAACCGATCAGGTATCCCTCTCTTTTGCAAAGTAGTCTCTTGCAATTTTGGGGAAAAATCGAAAAAATAATAATATATTGAAATATCTTTGCGCTAAGCAAATTCAATAATTTACAAATTTGGGACCATATAGATGCCTAGGAAAGTTGTGTCTTTCTTCGATCGGGAACAATTTTACAGGGATCTTTTGCCCCATTTGTCCTCATTGTACAACTTCGCCCATTGGCTGACACGAAACCGCGATGAGGCAGAAGACCTCGTCCACGATGCCATCTCCTCGGTCGTGACCAAAAGAAATTCATATTTTCCGGGAACCAATCTCCGTGCATTTTTGATTACTGTGATCAGGAGGGTATTTATCAATCGCCTCCGGCGAAAGCGATATGAGGTCACATCGGATGGCTACCCGGAAGACGGCGGGAACATTCCAGCCAAAGGAAATCCTGCTACTTCCCAGCCGCTTCCCGAAGAAATGGTCAGGCGAGATATCAAACGCGCCATGGAGGACCTTTCCGAAGATTACCGGACAGTTGTGATATTAGCTGACATCGAGGGATTCTCCCTTCAGGAGATTAGCGAAATCATGGAGATCCCTGTCGGGACCGTAAAAAGCAGGCTCTGGAGGGCTCGGGCGGCGCTCCGCGAAAAATTGATTGCCTATCAAGGATAGAAGTGAAATGAAATGGTTCGGTGGACGGCCACCCCAACAGGAAGAAGATCTGGAGACTCAATGGGAAGATTTTCTTCGAGGAAAACTAGGCCCGAATAAGGAAGCTGATTTGAGAGGCGAAATTTCAAACTCTGGCAGAGAAGAGGAGTTTGAATCTCAGGTGGAGATCTCTGCTTACGTCAAGAAACACTTGGATCGTGAAGAGCCTCCTCACCGGCTTATTGCACATTATGAACAATTGGCCCGTGAAGAGCGTCTGCTCAAGAACCGCCATGCGCGCCATATGCTCTGGCGAGGAGTTGCCGGAACTCTGGCCGCCTCACTGGCGTTGTTCATCGTCATGTCAGGAGTAAACGTATGGATCAATCGGCCTGAATCGTATGAGATCGTTGCAGATACGAGTCGCAGGCTTTGGAACCGGACCATGCTGGAGGGCCTTCAGACTTTAAACAAGGATGTTACAATTGAACAGATCATGGCCCGATTCGAGAAAAAGCTCCACTACAGGCCCATAATCCCCTTGAAAGAAGATGCCCTGATAGATCTGGTCAGAGGCCGGGTTCGTGAAGTCTCCGAGGTAAAAGTGGCCAACGTTCTCATTCGGGCAGGGGAAAAGCCCGTTCTCTTATCCATTTACCGGACTGCAGACTATCCCGAGTGGGATGAATTGCAGGAGGGGGAATGGTTCATTGATGCCCAGGAATATCCCAGAGCCGTTCTCTGGCGGCGCGGGCAGTTTATCTACTCTCTCACCGGTTATGCCAAGATCAGCACCTTCAAGGAAATCACCAAAAGAATCGACCCGGAGGTTCTGGAAAGTCACTAATCCCTCCTGAAGGCTCCATCTTTCACCACCTGCCAGCTCAAAATATCCATCAAGCACTTGATGTGTGAGTGATGAGACTGGCTGGTGTTCCCATCCCCTGATTTTTCCCCTTCTGAAAAAAACACCGCCCTCTTACAAAAGCAGGGAACTTTTTTCTCACCAACACGATACTTCCACTATGACGAGGGTTTTTTCCTCTTGGAAAACTAATGATGAAATGGTTCCTGGTTGTGATGGCTGGGTTGGCGCTTTCCATCTCTTTTTTTTTGACTTGGGGGACTTGGGGACGCTCGAAGGCAAGTGGCTGCGAATCTCTCATTCGCGAGGCCCGAGAGCAGGGGGAGGCTGTAAAAGACCTTGTCCTCCGGAACCAGATCCGCAAGCTGATTGACGAGGCCAGCTTCGAAGCCATGGCCGGTAACGGCCGGTCCTGTGTGACCACCATCACGAAGGTGTTCAAGCTTCTTCCGAGTAAGCTTTAAGGAGAGATTCATGGCAAAGGTCAAAACCCAAATTCAGCCCCTCCGGGACCATGTACTCATTCGGCGCCTGGAGAAAGGCGAAGAGCAGAGCTCCGGGGGGATCATCCTGCCGGACAAATCTCAGGAGAAGCCCCACGAAGGAGAGGTCATTGCCGTGGGCCCCGGACGTACCACCGATGACGGAAAGCGCCAGGCAATCTCAGTCAAGGAGGGACAGCGCGTTCTGTTCGGCAAGTACGCCGGAACCGAGATCAAGAGGGATGACGAGGAACTTCTGATTATGCGTGAGGACGACATTCTCGCCGTCGTTTCCTAGACGGCCCGTTCATTAAGGATAGACAAAATGGCGAAACAGATTCTCTACGACGAAGCGGCTCGGACCCGAATCAAGCGAGGGGTTGATCTCCTCGCCAAGGCGGTCGGCGCCACCTTGGGCCCCAAGGGGCGCAACGTCGTTATCGAAAAGAAGTTCGGACTGCCGGTATCCACCAAGGACGGCGTCACGGTGGCCAAGGAGATCGAGCTTGAGGACGAGTTCGAAGACATCGGTGCCCAGATGCTCAAGGAGGTGGCGAGCAAGACCTCGGACGTGGCCGGGGACGGAACCACGACAGCAACCGTCCTGGCCAGGGCCATCTTTCACGAAGGCACGAGGAACGTCACCTCGGGCGCCAACCCCATCGAGATCAAGCGGGGCATTGACGCGGGGGTCAAGCTGGTTGTGGAGGAACTGAAAAAGCTCTCCAAGCCCGTCAAGGACAAGGTGGAGATCGCGCAGGTCGGAACCATCTCGGCCAACAACGACCCCGCCATCGGCGAACTCATCGCCGAGGCGATGGAGAAGGTGGGCAAGGACGGTGTCATCACCATCGAAGAGGCCAAGACCATCGAGACCACGCTCGAGGTGGTTGAGGGCATGCAGTTCGACCGGGGCTATTTGAGTCCCTATTTCGTCACCGACCCCGAGCGGATGGAGGCGGAATTGGAGGACGCATATCTCCTCATCCACGAGAAAAAAGTTGGCAACATGCGGGACATGCTCCCCCTCCTGGAAAAGGTGGCCAAGGTGGGCAGGCCTCTGCTCATCATCGCCGAGGACGTGGATGGAGAGGCCCTGGCTACCCTGGTCGTAAACAAGCTCCGGGGAACCCTGAGTTGCGCCGCCGTCAAGGCGCCTGGCTTCGGCGACCGCCGGAAGGCCATGCTCGAGGACATCGCGATTCTGACGGGCGGGCGGATGCTGAGCGAGGACCTGGGGGTCAAGCTCGAGAACGTCACCCTCGAGGATCTGGGCCAGGTCAAGCGGATTGTCATCGACAAGGACAACACCACCATCATCGAAGGCCACGGAAAGGATTCCGACATTCAAGGTCGGATCAACCAGATCCGCCACCAGATCGAGGAAACCACCAGCGACTACGACCGCGAGAAGCTTCAGGAGCGATTGGCGAAGCTGGTGGGCGGGGTTGCCGTAATCAACGTGGGGGCGGCGACGGAGGCCGAACTGAAGGAGAAAAAGGCCCGTGTCGAGGACGCACTCAACGCCACCCGGGCCGCCGTGGAAGAAGGCGTCGTCGTGGGCGGCGGAGTGGCGCTTCTCCGGTGCCAGAAAGCACTGGACGGTTTCAGCGGCGATCCCGACCAGAAGCTGGGGGTGGCCATCCTGAGACGCGCCGTCGAGGAGCCCATCCGGTTGATCGTCGACAACGCCGGTGTCGAGGGCTCGGTCGTGGTCCAGAAGGTCAAGGCCGGAAAGAACAATTTTGGCTTTAACGCGGCGACGGAAACTTATGAAGATTTGGTGAAGGCGGGGATCATCGATCCGACCAAGGTGGTCCGCTTTGCGCTCCAGAACGCCGCTTCGGTTGCTGGTTTAATGCTGACGACCGAGTGCGTAATCGCGGACAAGCCGGAGAAGAAAAAAGCGTCTTCAGGCATGCCGTCGGACGAGATGGATTATTAAGTTCGAGAGATGAACTCGGTTCCAGTGAGGATGCCCTGGAACCATCCAACTTCCGCAGAATGCGGAGACAGGGAGATGAAAATATGGCCGAAATTCAAGCACAACTGATGCAGCTGCTTGGAAGCCACGTTCCGATGATCGTCGGCGCGCTGGTCATCCTCATCGTGGGGTGGCTCATAGCTCTGGTCGTATCGGGTGCCATTCGGAAGGGGCTGCGAAGATTCCGGATTACCGAAAAAACCGGGCAGTGGTTCGGAACAGAGGAAGCCAAGGCGGTACAAGTGGAGCGCTGGATCGGAAGGGGGGTGTACTACGTCATCCTTCTCCTGGCGGTGGTGGGGTTTTTGCAGGCCCTTGGTTTGAAAGGGATGACCGAGCCGATCAACCGGTTCTTGAACGAACTCTTCGCCTATGCCCCGCGCCTCATCGGGCCGGCCATCTTGCTGTTCGTCGCATGGGTTCTGGCAAGCGTTCTTCGGTATGCCGTCACGAAGGGATTGGGAAAAGCCCGGATGGATGAGCGTCTGGAAAACCAGGTCGGAATGGAAGGAGAGGAAGCCTTTTCGGTAACAAAGACTCTGGGGGAGGCAGTGTACTGGCTGGTGTTCCTGCTTTTCCTTCCCGCGGTTTTGAACGCTCTGGCATTGCAGGGGCTTTTAACGCCTGTTCAGAGAATGGTGGAAAAAGTCCTGGCCTATCTGCCGAACCTGTTTGGAGCGGGCCTCATTCTGCTGGTGGGGTGGTTCATTGCACGCATTGTGCAGCGCCTTATCGCAAGTGTGGCCATGGCAATGGGAGCCGATCGGCTGAGTGAGCAAGTCGGGCTTAAAGACGCCCTGGGCAAGCAGTCCGTTTCGAAACTTCTTGGCCTGGTGGCGTACATCCTGATCTTCGTTCCGACCCTGATCGCGGCGCTCAATGCCTTGCAGCTGGAGGCCGTTACCCGGCCCACCAGCGCCATGCTCGCCACCATGCTTCAGGCGCTGCCCGCCATCTTCGCCGCTGCCTTGGTGATGGTGATTGCCTTTTTCGTGGGCCGGGTCGTCTCCAATCTGGTGTCGAGTCTCCTGGCTAATGCAGGCTTTAACGCCGTTCTCTCGCGTCTTGGCCTGGGCAGCGGAGCAGAGATCAAGGGACGAACCCCCTCTGAGGCTGTCGGCTATCTCACCCTCGCGGCCATCATGATTCTGGGGGGGATAGAAGCGTTTGAGCTCCTGGGGTTTGAGGCGGTTGCCGAATTGTTCTCGCAGTTCACCGTCTTCGCTGCACAGGTAGTTTTAGCCGTGGTCTTTGTGGCGATCGGCCTCTACATTGCCAATCTGGTGTTCAACACGATTCTGGCCAGTCAGATCGCGCAATCTCGTCTTGTGGCCAATGTAGCAAGGGTCACCATTTTGGCGCTGGCGGGTGCGATGGCACTCCGGCTGATCGGTGTGGCCGATGAGATCATCAGCCTGGCCTTCGGTCTTCTCTTGGGGGCTTTTGCGGTGGCTTTCGCTGTGGCCTTTGGCCTCGGGGGACGAGATCTGGCCGCACGTCTTCTGGATGAGTCTTTCAGGTCCATCCGAGAACAAGAAGAGAAAAAACCCATCAACGGAGCTCCAGTTGGCGGGAAGCAATAAAAACCGAAGAGAGGGCATCCCGGATTTTGGATCCGGGATGCCCACGGGGATATCCACGAGGAGAATTTCAGGTATGGTATCAAAGACACACGAGAAGATTAATGCTCAGATCAATCACGAGTTTTCTGCAGCGTATTTGTATCTTTCGATTTCCCAAGGGTTCGAGTCCATGAATCTCCCTGGTTTCGCTAAGTGGATGCGGGCGCAATCGGCGGAAGAAAACGAGCATGCCATGAAATTCATCGATTTCATGAACAGCGTGGACGGGGAGGTGCTCCTCGGCCCGATCCCGAAGCCGGGCTTTTCCTTCTCATCCCCGATGGAGGCCCTGGACCATGTGCGAGGCCACGAAAAGCGCGTGACGGGTCTGATCCATGAGCTCTACC
>CAMYJL010000221.1 GCA_947258645.1 uncultured Nitrospinota bacterium | reverse complement strand
TCATCTAGAATAATTCTAGATTCTGCATACAGAAACCAGATATATACAATTACAAGAAGTGTCACTAATGCCAGTCCGTAGCTTGAATCCGCTTCAATAAATCTCGTGAGAACCAAGTTTAAAAAAACCAATGGTCCGAAACACATGGCTTGCGAATAAAAAACGCTCCGAAATGTGTCTCTTCCAACTGCCATTTTCCGCGCCTTGACAATAAAAGTAGAATAAACCAACGGGCCAATAAGAGAGTAAGAAAGAAAGATAAAAAATCGTGCCTCGTACAAAATCTCAGTCGTATCTTCCTTCAAAATTTTTAAAAAAAATCCCTCAATAATTTCCCTCGACAAAAATAACCCGAATGGTGTAAGCAAAATGTCGGGATCAGCGAGAAATCTTGAGGCAACAAATCCCGGAATTACGCCAATAAGCACCCAGAAATTAACCGGTGACATATATTCCTGGAATCTATCCGAGGGTTCTTTATTCAATTCCTGGGTAACATAGCTTTGAATCCAGCTCGGGCGGATAATCACTTTAAAAGCAGTTTTAATGATCAAGATCGGCCACAGGGCAAACTCAAAGATCAAAGCTTCAATCGTCAATAGAATATTCAACATTATATGCACCTCCCAACATTTCGTGGCCTGACGCTTCCGGGTACGAATCCCGATACGGATAATTCTCGAAATTTGGGTTGTGAATTGAATTAATATTCTACTTCTATAATATAGGAAAATCAATTTCCGATCAGGGTGGGGTTTCAGGTCTGGAAAACGGGGACTTCCGCAACTCCGAAGGCTTATCCCCCCAGCAGGACACGCAGATCCTTCTTGAGCTTTTCGACCGACTCCAGCTTGTCGCTGTGGTAGTAGCCGCGAATCCGGGCCTTGCGATCCAGCAGGACGAAGCGCGAGCTGTGGGGGATGAGCTCCTTGCCCTTGGGTTTTTCGTGCGGCCCGTCGTGCGCGTAAGCGGGCGCGGGGAGAAACAGCCCGGCCAGAAGGGACGGGGGCATCATCCATCCCACGGCCGGCTGGCCGGGTTTGATGAACGGCAGGTGCAGCCCTTTCGTCACCAGTTTTTCGACCGCTTCCATATCTCCGGTCAGGAAATGCCACCGCCCGAGATCGGCGCCGTGCTTGTCGGCATAGCGCTTGAGCACTGCGGGCTTGTCGTGACCGGGATCGACGGATATCGAGAGCAGGCGGAAATCCTTTGCCGCCCGGAACTTTTTCAGGATTTGGACCAGGGTCGCGGTCTGAACCGGGCAGGTGTCCGTGCAGCGGGTGTAGATCAAGTCCGCCACCCATACGCTGCCCATGAGGTTTTCCCGGGTGACGGTTTCGCCGTCCGCACCGGTCAGGGAAAACCCGGGAACCTCGCCGTAAACCGGAAGGGAGGAAAAATCTTCTCGCGCATACCAGTAGGCGCCCACAGCCAGAAACACAACGAGCGCGATCACGCCCGGAAGGAGGAGATTTCGGTCCCGCCCGCTTGAGGTCATGAAAATAATCCTCTCTTCTACTTCAGCACCCTGGCGGCGTTGAATACAGCAAGCAGCCCGACACCGACATCCGCGAACACAGCCCCCCACATCGAAGCGATTCCCGCGGCGCCCCCAAGGATAAATACACCTTTCACGCCCAGGGCGAAAGCGATGTTCTGCCAGACAATTTTTCGGGTCCTGCGGCCGACCTCGATCGCCTCGGCCACCTTGGAGGGCGCGTCGGTCATGAGGACGACGTCGGCCGTATCAATGGCGGCGTCGGAGCCCAGCTCGCCCATCGCCATCCCCACATCGGCGCGCATGATCACCGGCGCATCGTTGATCCCGTCCCCGACGTAGGCAACCATGCCGTCCGTTTCTTTCATGATCCCCTCCAGCGCCTCGACCTTCTCGCCGGGAAGAAGCTCGGCCCGGAAATCGTCCACGCCCGCCTTCCGGGCCACATTTTCGGCAGAAAAGGCGTTGTCCCCGGTGAGCATGACGAGCCTCTCCACACCCAGCGCCTTCAGGCGGCGGAGGGCCGCTGGCACATCGTCCTTGAGCTCGTCGGCGATGACGATATATCCGGCGTAGGTGTGATCCGCCGCAAGATGGACCATCGTACCCGCGTTCTCCACCCGGCAGACATCATGGGCGATGTTCTCCTCATGCATCAGGCGGTCGCTTCCGGCCAGAATCTCGCGGCCTTCCACCCGGGCGCGGATTCCCTCTCCGGCAATCTCCTCATAACTTTCAACTGCGCCGGAGTTTACGCTTTGCGGCCAGGCCTCCCGGATGGACTGGGCAATCGGGTGGTTGGAGTGCGACTCGGCCACCGCCGCAAGCCGCAACAGATCCTCGCCCGACAGACCGTTGCACGGAACCACCTCGGAGACCTTGAACACGCCCCGGGTCAACGTCCCCGTCTTGTCGAACACCACGGTTTTGACCGATGCGAGGACGTCCAGAAAGTTGGACCCCTTGACCAATATCCCCCGGCGGGAGGCGCCCCCCACCCCGCCGAAGTAGCCCAGCGGAATGCTCACCACGAGCGCGCAAGGGCAGGAGATCACGAGAACCACCAGGGCGCGGTACACCCAGTCGGAAAAAGCCGCTCCCTCAATCACGAGCGGCGGGATCACCGCCACGAGAAGCGCGGCCGCAACCACGATGGGCGTATAGACGCGCGAGAACCGCGTGATGAAGTTCTCGGTCTTCGATTTGTTGCCGGCGGCGTTTTCCACCAGATGGAGAATTTTGGCGACAGATGATTCGCTGAGGAGCTTGGTCACCCGAACGGTCAGCGTCTCTGTCTTATTGATCAAACCGGCGAAAATTTCGTCGCCGGGACGGGCCATGCGGGGCACGGGCTCTCCGGTCAGCGCCGATGTGTCCACCCGGGACTCGCCGGAGACGACCTCGCCGTCCAGCGGGACCCGCTCCCCCGGCCGCACCACGATATGCGCTCCCACGCCCACTTCTGAAGGCGGGACATCCTGGAGTTCACCGTCCACGCTCAGATGCGCGATATCCGTCTGAAGTTCGAGCAGAGACTGGATCGAGCGGCGCGAGCGGCTGACCGAGAGGCCCTGGAAATACTCCCCCACCTTGAAGAAAAGCATGACGCCGACCGCCTCGGGGTATTCGTGAATGGCAAACGCCCCGAGCGTTGCGACCGTCATCAGGAAATTCTCGTCGAACACGCTTCCGCGGAAAACCCCCCGCGCTGCAGCGAGCAAAACATTCCACCCGGCCAGAAGGTAGGCTCCGCCCAGAACCAGAATTTCTCCGGAAAAATACGGCGTATCGCGCAACTCTCCCCGGAACAGGAGACCGGCGAGAAACAGCCCGCCCGACAGGCCGATCAGCAGGATTTCCTTGCGGGAATGGCGCAACAGGCACCGCAACCGTCATCCACCAAGAATCGCCTCCTTCGCGGGAAAATCGCCGGAAGGCACTCTCCCGGACAATCTCCTGTCTACAGGAGTATCTTCCCAAATCTACCCGCCGGAAACCAGCTTCGGACCCGCCCCGCCGCATTTGGTGGATGAAAATCGCCCCCGGCGTTGTTAAGGTGATGGTGCCTTCATGCGAAGGATGAACGCTTACCGGGGATAACGATGATCAAGATTCTGGCGCTCGGTCTCCCGGTCGGGCTCGTGCTCGGATACGCGCTCCAGCGGGGGCGGTTTTGCATGTACACTGCCTTCCGCGACCTGCTCATCTCGCGGGACGCCACTCTCTTCCGCGCCTATATCCTCGCGCTGATCATCCAGATGGCGATCATTCACGGGCTGGACGCCGCCGGGTTTCTCACCGTCCGGCACTTCGCCTTCACCTGGCTGGCCGCCATCGTGGGCGGCTCGATTTTCGGGGTGGGGATCACGCTGGCCGGGGGATGCTCTTCCGGAAGCTGGTACCGCGTCGGCGAGGGCATGGTGGGCTCCTGGGTAGCGGTCATGGGCTACGGGCTGGGCGTGGCGGCGACGTTCTGGGGCGCGCTTCGCCCGGCGGCGGGCTACCTGATCTCCTTCGAGGCGCCCTACGATATGGGCAGCCTTCAGGGCCTGACCGGGCTTCCGAAGTGGGCGGTGCTCGCCATCCTGATCGGCGGCGGCGGAATCTGGCTGGCGCGGGCTCCCCGCCCGAAGGTGTTCACCGGCTGGCCCTGGACGAAGGCGGGGGCCGCCATCGGGCTCATCGCGGCGCTCGCCTGGGTATCTTCCGCCTTCATCGGCAGAAACTACGGGCTGAGCTTTACGGGGCCGACCGGCTCGCTCGTTCGCTACATCACGACCGGCCAGATTTCCGCCGTGGGCTGGGGCACCTGGATGATCATGGGCGTTCCCCTCGGTGCATTCATCGCCGCCTCCTGGTCGGGCGAGTTCAAGTGGCGCGCGCCCGCGCCCGATCGCATGGTCAAGCAGCTCATCGGCGGAATCATGATGGGCTTCGGTGCGGCGACGGCGGGCGGGTGCAACATCGGCCACAGCCTGACCGGCATCGGCGCGCTCTCGGCCACGAGCCTGCTGGCGACGATCTTCATCATCCTGGGAAGCTGGCTGGGAACCTATCTTTTTTTCATGAGGAGATGACCGGATGTCCGAACCGACCACGCTGGACCTGAAAGGGGAGATTTGTCCCGACCCGCTTATCCAGGTGCAGGATGCCATGAAGAAAGGTGGCGCGGGGGACTGCTTCGTCGTCCTGCTCGTCTATCCCCTCGCGGTCGAAAACGTCGCCCGCTGGGCGGAGGCCGAAGGCCACGCCGTCGATGTGGCGCAGAAAGGGAGCGAGTGGGAGATCCGGATCGCGATGGCGTGATGAAAAAAGACGCCCGGTTTTCCCGCCGGGCGCCCCATTTCACCGATTGAGGCGCTACCGTCTTCCCCGGTCGCCCCCCATTCCACCTCTGCCCATTCCGGAGCTACCGCCGCCCCTTCCGGAGCCGGGACCCATCATGCTGTTATCCGGGCCGGGCCCCATCATGCCGGGCGCTTCGCGGCCCATGTGCGGAGAGTCCGGCACCGCAAGGCCCCTTCGGGAGGCGCGGTGCTGGAGCATGTTGTGCCATTCGTTGCGGTAGGTTTTCCGCTCACCGGGCGACATCCCCTGCATGGTCCTTTGATGATTCCGCCATTCCTCCCGGGTCATGAGCTGGCTCCCCATCCCCCGGCTGAGCCCGAAGGTTTTTTCCGCCTCCTCCATCCACCGGCCCTGTCCCGTCTGCTGCGGAAACACCGGAGCCGCGCTGAGGACCAGCCATGCCACTCCTAAAACCAGATATACCCCGCCTTTTCTAATCACTGAACACATGGCTTCCCTCCAGAATTAATCTTATCGCTTCACCAATCTTTGCGATCGATGCCGCCTGAGAGTCCGTGACCGATACACAAAGGACTGCGCTGTTTCGAGAATGCTTTTATTCAAAACATGATTCATGAGCGGCTCTAGCGTGTCCGGTCTCGATCCCGATCACGGTCTCGATCCCGATCTCTATCCCGGGCTCCTTCTTTGTTGCGTTCGCGTTCCCGGGTACGTTCCCGTTCCCGGTCGTGTATCTGCTGCATGGCTCCCCGGCCCCCATCGCTTCCCATCATCGGCCCACCACCGGGCCCATTTCCCCCGCCGGGTCCACCGCCACTACCGCCACCACCTCCGCCGCCGCCGCCGCCTCCACCTGCGGCAACCGTGAAAGAACCGGGCAGGATGGAGTTGCTCACTTGAGCGAGTGCGAAAAGCGGAACAGCAACAAGGAGCGTCAGTCCCATTGCCAACAAGCTGTTCTTAGTCATCATTGTTCTCCAAAAGGCAGCTTTTCTGGCGGCATTTCTCTACATCTATAGGGGGAACAAAATTTTGGGGGACATTTCGTTCCAGCGGGAGGAGGTAAATCACCCCTACATATCCTAGAAGTTGGGAATTTTCGTGTCGTCTCCCCGCGCCGGGTGCCCCGGAGTCCGGACGCACTCATCGACCCGCATCGATGCCCGGCAAGGGCAATCAACGCATGAGGCTCCATTCAACTTGTGGCGGCGATTCATGAGACGGGAGGTGCGAGATAGGCGGGTTTTAAAAACCATCTCGAAAACCCGGGAGGGCACATTTACCAATATACGCCGGAGGAGGCCCGGCGCAACAATTTCTTCTTCAGCGAACGACGTGAAGCTCGGTCAGGGGATACTGATGGAGGTTCTCGATTCCATCTTCGGTGATGGCGGAGGTGTCCCCGAGCCAGACGCCCCCGGTGTCCGCCTCATTGGCGGCCCAGGGCAGGACGTTCAGGCACTGGTTCTTCTCGAAGACGAAATCGCCGTCGCTGACAGAATCCGCCCCCGAGCGAATGTCGGGCGGAGAGTTGTAGTTCGACCAGCCGAAGATGGCGCTCTTTGAACGGAAGCCCGCGCGTTGAATCGCGTCGAGACACGGGCCCTTCAGTTCGCTCCCCCGGACGCCCGGCTTGATGGCCGCATGGAGGTCGGCATGGCTCTCCTGAGCGGCGCGGAACATTTTTTCGAATTCCGGCGTGGGGTCGCCCATGAAGTAGGTTCCCCAGATCTTGCCGAAGTAGCCGCCCCAGCCCACGGCGATCTCGGTCATGACCACATCGCCCATTTGAATGGGCGTCTTGAGCGCAAAGGGATGGGCGTAGGCCATGTCGGGGTTCGCCATCGGGGTGGCGCCCACGTGGCCGAAGGGGATCTTTCCGTCCATGTCGTGGGCGACGCGGAGGACGATGTTGAACAGGTCGCAGGGCCGGACCCCGGGACGGGTGGCCTGCACCATGACCTCGTAGGCGGCGTCCGTCATGGCAGCGCCCCGGCACACGTAGGCCATTTCCTCCTCGCTCTTGACCAGACGAAGGGCCTCGTACCATTCGGTGACCAGCTCGAACTCCGCCTCGGGCAGCGCTCCCGTGATCGTCAGGTAGTGCTCGTGCGGCAGGGAGATATTCGCCCAGGCCATCGCGCCGACGACGCCGATCTTCTTGCTTTGAAGTCCCAGCTCCTGAAGACGCTCGGCCACGGAGAAGGGCGTCTGGGCCATGCCGCCGGCCCGCACGTCCTTGAGCGGGGTCATCTCTTTCGAAATTCGGTGGTGGTTCCCCCAGGTGTGGAACAGAGTGGGCTCCCCTTCCAGGGGAAAGACGATGTAGGTCTGCACAAAGGAGGCGTAGCTCGAAATATAAACGATGTTCGGCTGGGCCGGGTCGGTCCCCAGGTATCCGCCGCTGCCGTAGATGACCAGGCAGTCCAGGCCTTTTTCGCCCATCGCGGCGCGGATGCGCGCGTAGCGGCTCTTATATTCGTCTTCCGAAAACCACGGCCAGAAATTGTTCGTGCATTCCTTCATGGCGCTCCCCCCCTATTTCGCCCCGCATCCGAAACGGTACCCTCACCCGTATCGTCACTATATCGGATGCGCCGAATTACCGCTCCCGGCCCGCGGGATCCACCATCTCCCAGTCCGCGAAGGGGAAATGTTTTTCGAGCTGGGGGCGGTACTTCCGCCGGAGGTTCGAAAACTGGGGGCCGAACGAAGCTTCCATCTCCGCCCTGTGCCTGGCGTATATCTCGGCCAGAAACATCTCGTGCGTGAACCAGGTGATGAAAACGTACATCAGCGCGCTGTTCCGGGAGTAGGAGCAGATGACGTCGCCGGTGAGCTTGCTGACGAACAGATCCGTGAAATCGACCACCATGGTGAGGAGGCCTTCCGCCGATTTGCTGACGGCCGCCCCGCTGCCCTCGTGCGGAATGACACGGACATGGGGATTCGACGATAACTCTCCGGGCGGATCGCCCGAGAGGATGATCGTCACCCGGACGCCGCGGTCCGCCGCCTCCGTTATCTCGGTGAGATGAGAGTCCGCCATCTGGGCGGATGTTTTCATCCAGATTTCCTCTTTCGCCCCGGCGATCAGCTCCTGCAACTTTTTTCGAATGCTCCTCTCGCTTCGAAACGACCAGATGTAGATGTCGTCGTTCGTCTCGGTTTTTTTCTTGATAGCGGTGGAGAGCGTCCGGCAGATATCGCGGGTGTTGTCGGCGACCTGCCCGAAAAACTCCTCCGGATCGCGCGGCACGTAGCGGACCGGGTTTTCGCTGACGGGCTGGATCGCCTCTTTCAGCTCCAGGGATTTAAGAACGTTGTAGACGTTGCTCTTGGGAAGCTTGGCCTCCTTGCTCACCTCATAGGCCGTCGCCGGATGAGATCCGCAAAGCGTCAGGTAGGCCCGCGATTCGTAATCCGTGAAACCGAGCTGCCGGAGCTGGGCGACGTTGCCCTCCGAGGCTTCGATGTAGGAATCCGCGGTCCCGGAAAATGCCATGTCCATGATGTCCCTCTCTTGAGGTGGAATCCCCGGATAAGGGCGATTTATCCTTAATTTACAGCGAATTTTAATTGGTTGCAACAAATACTATTAATAAGGGTTGCAATAACTACCAATACAATGTAGGTTTTATGTTGTTCCTGTCAACAGCGGCTTTTTTATCGTGGAATTTTCGAACGCAAGGACGAGAGATCATGAAGAGCCCGTCGGCCCGCCTGCGGCCCCCCGACGAGAAAATTCAGGTTGTCGAGACGGACGTCGTCATCGTCGGCGGCGGCGTGGCGGGCTGTCTCGCCGCCATCGGCGTGGCCGAGGCCGGCGCAAAGTCGGTGATCCTGGAAAAAGGCGGGATCATCGAGCGCAGCGGAAGCATCGCCGGCGGTGTGGATCACTTCTTCGCCATCCTCGAAGAAGGCCCCGAGTGGGACACGCCCGAATATCTCCTCCGCCACCTCCCCGCCATCACCGAGGGCGTGACGGACATCGACGTCTGCGCCACCATGCTCCACGGCCTCAAGGGTATGGTCCACCGCCTCGAAAAAATGGGGGTGAACTTCCAGAACCCCACCACACCGGACCGGCCCTACCTGCGCCACCGCTCCTTCGGCCTCCCCGGGGAGTACACCATCGAGTTCGAGGGCAACGACTTCAAGCAGGTCATCGGCCAGGCCGCCCGGAACACCGGCGCGCGGACGCTCGAGCGCGTCATGGTCGCCGAGATCTTAATGGACGACGATGGTCACCCAAGGGGGGTCGTCGCCTTCCACATCCGTCACGGCGCGATCTACGTCGTTCTCGGAAAGGCCGTCATCCTCGCCACGGGCGAGACCAACCGGCTCGCCAAGAACGCCTCGGGACATCCCTTCGACAGCTGGCACATCCCCTACAACACCGGGGACGGCCAGGCGATGGCGCTCCGCATCGGCGCCCAGCTCGCCAACATGGAGTTCACCGACAGCACCATCACCCCCAAGGGCTACTCCACCCAGGGGACGAACGGCTTCGTCGGCGCGGGTGCTCACCTCGTCAACGCGGCGGGCGAGC
>CAMYJL010000220.1 GCA_947258645.1 uncultured Nitrospinota bacterium | reverse complement strand
TCGGCTTCGCGGTGAACATCGATCAGACCTGGAAGCTCGCCCACATCCTCGACAAGGTGAACGAGCCGCTCCGGGAGCAATGGCTCAGGCGTCTCTGCGATGATCCGCGATTCCTCACCGCCATCGCCATCTCCGAGCCCGGCTGCGGCAGCGACCATCAGGGCTACTTCGACGATCCTTCCATCCAGCTCAACACGCGGGCCGTGAAAAAGGACGGCAAGTGGGTGATCAATGGCATGAAGCACTACATCAGCAACGGCCCGGTGGCTTCGCTCTACGTCGTGGCCGCGCGGACGGACCCGAGCAAAAACCTCCGCGAGGGTCTGACCGGATTCCTCGTGCCGAGGGAGACGGAAGGGTTTTCCGTCGGCCGGGTGCATGAAAAAATCGGCCAGCGGCTCTCGATGAACTCTGAGCTTTTTTTCGAGAATCTGGAAGTTCCCGAAGAGAACGTCATCCTGGGCGAGGCCCGGATGTTCGAGATTCGCGGAAAGCTCCTCTCGATGGGCAAGCCCGAGGCGGCGGCGAACTGCGTCGGCGTGGGAAGGGCAGCGTTCGAAAAATCGCTCGAATACGCGCGTGAGCGCGTCCAGGGCGGGAAGACCATCATTGAGCATCAGGCGGTGGCCGCGATGCTGGCGGACATGGCCGTCGGTCTCGAAACGGCGCGGACCATCGTCTGGCGGACGGCCTGGGCCGTGGATCATCAGGAGCCCTACGACTTCACGCTGGGCTGGAAGGCGAAGATCCACGCCTCGGAGGTGGCCTTCGACTGTGCGCGCAAAGGCGTGGAGATTTTCGGCGGGGCAGGCATCATGCAGGCGGCCCCGATGGAAAAATACCTTCGCGATGCGAGCACGTTTCTCCATTCGGACGGGACGAACCAGATCCTTCGCCTTCGAACAGCGAAGGCTTATGCCGACGGGGCGGTTTCGAGCTTCTAGGCGAATATTTTATGTTTTGCCCGCATGCGGGCGGGGAGGAATTTCGATGAAAGCGGCATGGTATGAAAAGCACGGCTCGGCCGGAGAAGTCCTCCAGGTCGGGGAGCTGGAAACGCCGGAGCCGGGGGCGGGCGAGATTCGTGTCCGGCTCCACGCTTCGGGGGTGAACCCCTCGGACGTGAAGGCGCGGCTGGGCTCGCGGCCGGTGAAGTGGCCGCTGATCGTTCCCCACAGCGACGGAGCGGGCGTTGTCGATAAAGTGGGCGACGGGGTGGACACCGTTTGGGTGGGCGAGCGCGTCTGGGTCTATAACGGCCAGTGGGAGCGTGGCCTGGGCACGGCGGCGGAGTACATCTCGCTTCCGGCCGACCAGGTGGTCCGCCTGCCCGAGCCGGTGAGCTTCGCCGAGGGGGCCTGTCTCGCCATCCCGGCCATGACGGCGCACCGCAGCATTTTTTCGGACGGCCCGGTGTCAGGCCAGACCGTTCTCGTCACGGGCGGCGCGGGAGCTGTCGGGCACTACGCGATCCAGCTCGCCAAATGGGGCGGCGCGGCGGTCATCTCGACGGTCAGCTCGGACGAAAAAGCCGCCCGCGCCCGCGAGGCCGGGGCCGATCACGTCCTGAACTACCGAACGGAAGATGTCGCGGCGCGGGTCATGGAAATCACGGGCGGTGCGGGGGTGGACCGCGTTTCCGAAGTCGATTTCGGCGAGAATCTGCCGGTCACGCAACAGGTGCTCAAGGTAAACGGGACGATCGCGGCCTATGCCTCCTCGCGCGTCCGCGAGCCGGTGTTTCCTCACTATCCGCTGATGTCTATCAACACGAATATCCGCCTGATCATGGTGTACTCCATGCCGGATGGGGCGAAGCGTCAGGCCTGCGGGGACATTGTCCAGGCCATCGAGGACGGCAAGCTGATTCACGCCGTCGGCGCGCGGTTTCCGCTGGGGGAGACCGCCGCCGCGCACGAGCTCATCGAGAGCGGCGACTTCATCGGGAACGTGGTTGTCGAGATTGATTAGGGGCCGGGAGGGCGCTTGGGCGGTCCGAGGCGATTTGGTCCCAGGGGAGTTTGTTGAGCGCCTGGGAGAGGGCTTTTCCCATCGCGAGGCCGGCGCCCGCGGCGAATAGCCTGGAGTTGGGGTGCGCACCCCTGCCGATTGTTTCCCATTTGCCGAGGAGGCGGCCGGTCTTTCCGTAGCGCTCGGTGCGGAGGGCGGCGCTGGAGAGCCAGTTCTGTTTCAGAAGCTTCGACTCCAGCCGGGTCAGGACGACGACCAGACGGCCGGAAGAAAGGGCTGCTTCGTTTTCTTCGAGGGGCTGGATCCCGGCGGCCCGCATCCGCCCGGCGGCGGCTTTCAGGAGGACCGCGGTGAGCGGTGCATTTTCGCGGAGGATATAGCCGTCTGTCCGCGAGAGGTTGGGATTTTTGAGGGCGTCGGCGGCGCTCAGGACGAGGCGTGCGCGCAGGGGCTGGTTTCCCGGCGCCGCCGGAATGACGCGAATTTTCACCGAGTAGGTTTTGACTTTTTTTGTCCCGCCGCAGC
Source organism: uncultured Nitrospinota bacterium (assembly GCA_947258645.1). Taxonomy (GTDB): domain Bacteria; phylum UBA8248; class UBA8248; order UBA8248; family UBA8248; genus CAMYJL01. The sequence continues at coordinate 3,503 of CAMYJL010000220.1, read as the reverse complement.
CCGCGGCGAGGAGTAGAAAAGGGATGAGGAAGAGGAGCGCATTGCGGTATCCGGATTTCCGGATCGGATAGCCTTTCATGTTCTTATTCTACATCATTGGTGTCGCGCTTGTTCTTTCTATATTTTCGGGCGGTTTGGTCTCTGGATGAATGAGGTCCGCCCGTTTTTCATGGAGGATTTGCACCCATGCCGGGCATTTCCGTCGGCTTCATCGGTCTCGGCCTGATGGGACGGCCCATGTCGCGCCGCCTGCTCGCGGCCGGGCATCCGCTCGCGGTGGCAAACCGGAGCCGGCCATCGGTGGACGCGCTCGCCGCCGAGGGGGCCGCCGCCTGCGCCAGCCCGGCGGAGGTCGCAGAACGCGCCGAGGTGATTTTCACCATGCTCCCCGACGCGCCGCAGGTGGAAGAAGTCGTTTTCGGCCCGGAGGGGCTGGCGGGTGCCATGAAGCCGGGCAGCGTTCTCATCGACTGTACGAGCAACGACCCTCGCTCGGCGGAGCGGGTCGCCGGGGCGATGGCGGAGCGGGGAGCACATTTTCTCGACGCGCCGGTGTCGGGCGCGCCCGAGGGGGCCGAGGGGGGGACGCTCGCCATCATGGCGGGAGGCCCGAAGGAGGTGTTCGAGCGTTGCCGTCCCCTGCTGGAGATTCTGGGGGGAAAGGTGGTCCATGTGGGCGAGAGCGCGGGGGCGGGATGCATCGCCAAGCTGGCGAACCAGATACTGGTCGGCGTGACCTTTCTGGGGGTGTCGGAGGCGCTCGTCTTCGGCGCGAAGGCGGGCCTCGACCCGGCGGCGCTGGCCGAAGTCATGAGTGCGGGGCTGGCCCGGTGCGGCGCGCTCGAGGTGAAGGCTCCCAAGATCCTCTCGGGGGACTTCCAGCCGGGCGGGAAGGTGTCGAGCCATATCAAGGACCTGCGCTATGCCTTGGCCAAGGCGGAGGAGATGGAGATGCCCCTGCCGGGCGCGTCGCTTGTGGCGGAGCTTTTCGACTCGCTCCGTGCGGCCGGGGAGGGCGAGCTCGACCACATCGCCATCGTCCGGGCCATCGAACGGATGGCCGGGGTGGAGGCGAGGGCGAAAGGCTAGCGCGATCCTTGTGGGACCGGATCAGGGTTGCCTATACTCCTCGCGAATTCGAATTCTCTGTTTGATTGAGGGACATCCGTGAAAGTCGAACCGGTACTGGCGAAGTTGAATGCGCTCCGACAGGACACCAAGGGCGAGGGCGGGGTGGAAGAAAAGGCCATCTACCACGCTTTCTGCTTCATTTCCTACGAGGTAGGACCGTTCACCGATTTTGTGGAGAGCGGGGCCGAGCCCAAAGAGAAAAAGGGGACGAGCGCCGGGGAGGCCGCCCGGACGCTTCTGGCCGCGCTCGAGGAATTGCGCGAGGACGTTTCGGACGACGAAGCGGACATGGAGTTCATCGCGCTGGACAAGGCGGTGGGTTTCGTCGCCAAAACGGTCGGTGATTTTCAGCACTATCTCAACGAAGCCGGCGAAGGAAGCTGAGAGGAGTGTTCATGAGAGCGGTACGCGTGCTTTTCGTTGCCCTCGCGTTGATGTTTTTTCCCGTTTCCACCGAGGCGGCGGCCCCGGGTGGCCGGATTTCGGGTCCGCCCGTCACCAGGCCATCCGGTCCCATTCTCTACCGCTACAAGATAGACAGCCTCCGCAGCCGAATCTCGTTCACCTTCCGGGGGATTTTGATCCCCTACGACGGTCATTTCGGCGTCCTGGAGGGCGATGTTTTTCTCGGGCCGGGCGGGCGGTTCCGCGGTGCGAGGGCGAATCTCGTCGTTCAGACCGCTTCGGTGAAGACGAAAGAGAGCAAGCATCTGGCGAACCTCCGAAACCAGGTGCTCGAAGTCGGGCGGTATCCGCGCATCCGGCTTCGGGTGGACGCCGCGAAATCAGACGGCGATCCGGTGGAATACAGGCGCGAGCGGGAGTGGAAGGTGAAGGCGCGGGGGAGGCTTCTCATGCACGGCGTGGAGCGGGAGGTTCCGCTCCGCTTCCGGCTGACGGACTCAGGGGCCGAAATTTTCGTTCGGGGAGAGGGTCCGCTGCGTCTTTCCCGCTTCAACATGTCGCCGCCGAGCGTTCTTTTGCTCGTGCCCGGCTCGGATCGAGTGACGGTCCGCGTCCGGATCGTGGCCAAGCCCTTGCCACGGTGATTCCCCCCCGCGGCGGGGGTCGCGAGGGACGGCTCTCGTGCGATAAGGTCTGAATTCACCCCAGTATGGCGGGTGGTCCGGCCTTGGCCGGCAGGATGTGGATGGGCGGCTCTTTCCACAGGGCCGCCGCGTGAGGAGGAAGACCGTGGATTTCGAGTTCAGCGAGCTGCACCGCAGCGTGCGGGCCATGATGAAGGATTTTGTCGATCGGGAGGTGCGCCCGATTGCGATGGAATATGAGCACGAGGACCGCTATCCGACGCCCGCCGTTGAGAAGATGAAGGAGCTGGGCTTCTTCGGCTTCACCATTCCCGAGGAGTACGGCGGAAGCGGGATGGACGAGGTCTGCTACGCCATCGCGATGGAGGAGCTTTCGGTCGGCTGGATGAGCGTGGCGGGCATTCTTGGCACCCACATGATGACGGCCTGGATGATCCTGAACTACGGAACCGACGACCAGAAGAAAACCTACCTGCCGAAGATGGCGACGGGCGAGTGGCACTCGGGCATGGCGCTCACCGAGCCGGGTTCGGGCTCGGACGCGGCGGCGCTGCGCACCACGGCGAGGCGGGAAGAAGATCAGTGGGTGCTGAACGGCACGAAGATGTTCATCTCGAACGCCGAGCACGCCACCATGTTCACCGTCTTCACGCGGACGGACCCCGACGCGCCGAAAGCGCGGGGCATCTCCGGCATCTTCGTCCACAAGGGAACGCCCGGCTTTCAGGTGAGCCGGCATCTCAAGAAGATGGGCTACAAGGGCATCCGCACGAGCGAGCTGATTTTTGAGGACGCGCGCGTTCCGCTCGAAAACCTTCTGGGGGAGGAGAACAAGGGCTTCCCCATGATCATGAGCGCGCTCGAGGGCGGGCGAATCAACGTCGCCGCCCGGAGCGTCGGGCTCGCCCGCGCCGCCTTCGAGGATTCCGTCCGCTACGCCCAGCAGCGCGAGACCTTCGGCAAGCCCCTTGCCCAGCATCAGCTCATCGCGGCGAAGCTGGCCGAGATGGCGACGCGCGTCGAGGCCTCGAAGCTCCTCACCTATCAGGCGGCGACGATGAAATCGCAGGGCAAGCGCTGCGATCTCGAGGCGGGGATGGCGAAGTTCATGGCGTCCGAGACGGCGGAGTTCTGCGCGAGCGAGGCGATTCAGGTGCATGGGGGGATGGGTTACATTCAGGAGCTTCCCGTCGAGCGTTATTTCCGGGACTCGAAGCTGCTCGTCGTCGGCGAGGGGTCGAATGAGATCCAGCGGCTCATCATCGCGAAGCGCCTGCTGGAGCTTTATCCGGCGTAAAAGAAAAAAGCGTATGGAGGAGGAAG
>CAMYJL010000219.1 GCA_947258645.1 uncultured Nitrospinota bacterium | reverse complement strand
GATTTTCTGAGACGCCGTGCAGGCGGGGGCGACCGGCCGCCTCTACCTCTCCAATTCCATCTCGTATAAAATTCGATTATCCGAATCGTCAATCATGGCCGGGCCGGGTTTGCCGGACGCGGGGGATCCGCCGTGACCGAGAGAGGGAATGCGGCAGTGCGTATCGGGAGATGACATTGGACCTGAAAAATTGTTAATTGACGACCATGGCAGGGAAGAAAATATCGCACCGCCACCGGCCCCGCCCCTTGCCCTGCGATCGCCCTTTCGATTCGGGGGGCAGATGCTGGGCGTTATATTTCTTCTGAAAATATCGTTTGCTTTGCTCGTCCTGTTGCCTCTCTACCTGTTGTGGCCCATGAAAGGGATTTTCGCCGAAATGGGGAGTACGGAAGAGGTTTTGCGGGGAGGCAAACTCATTATTTTTGTCAGCTTCCTGACGATCCCCATCGAAACCTTCCTCGGGCAGGGGCTGCCGATCTGGGCGCTCTCCAAATCTCGGATGAAAAGTCACCGGGTTCTTTGCGGGCTGTCGGCAATTTGTTTTGGCCTCCTTCACATGAGTTCGGGAGTTCCGGGTGTTTTCAACGGATTTTTAGGCGGTCTCGTTCTCTCCTATTGCTGGTTGTCGTGGCGTCCCGACTCGCTCAGGATGGCCTTCTGGGGAACAACCTTTGTGCATGCCGCGCATAATGGAATCGCCCTGATTTTTTTCGGGCTGCTCTCGGGTCTCGGTTCAAACCTTCCCCCCAAGCCTATGCCCGGCAAGGAACCGCCAGCCTATATGGATCGGGCAAAAAGTATGGGCGTTGTGCATATAGCTGTGGGGGAATCTCGCGGTGTCCTTGGGTGGCTGTCCGGGGAAGTAGGGACGCCCGGCCGGCCGTCTCTATGGCATCGCCCTACCTCCCGAAGCCGGTCTCCTATAAAATGAAAAGCATCTAAAAAACGGAGTACGAGCCTGCGGCCTGATACCGGGCGGCGATTGAACCGGAGGAGATCCCCATGCCAACGCTTGCCGCCGAGAACCGGGGAAAGATCGAGATTTATTACGAGGAAGAAGGAAGCGGTGATCCGCTGGTGATGATCGGCGGTTTCACGGCGACGATTGAGGTGTGGGGAAAGCTTCGGCCCCTGCTGGCGGAGAAATACCGCGTCATCATGGCGGACAACCGGGGCAGCGGGCGCACGAAGGTGATCGACGACGACGGCAACCGCGCCCCGAAGCGTTTCGCGGGGGACGTGTTCGCGCTCCTGAACGGGCTGGGGATCGAGCGAGCGCACATCCTGGGCGGTTCGATGGGCGGCATGATCGCGCAGGAGTGCTCGAGACGATCTTTCATCCGGATACGATCGACAACCGCCCCGAAGTGGTCGCGTTCTACGACAAGAACAAACAGGCCTTCCCCCACAGCAAGGAGGAGCTCGAGGCAAGGACGGCGGGCATGGCGGCCTTCGATGCTTCCGGGCGGATCGGCTCGCTTCGGGTGCCGGTGCTGGTCACCGCCGGTGAGAGCGATGTGCTGGTCCCGACGGAGAATTCGCGCCTCATCGCCGAGCGGATTCCGGGCGCGGAGCTGGCGATTGTGGAGAACGCGGGCCACCATTTCTACTCTGAACAGCCCGAGGAGTCCGCCTGCGTCATTCTTGAGTTCCTGTCGAAGCACTAAGACGGGCCTTTACTTCTTTCCCCCCTCCACGGAATAAACGGGGCGCTTTCTCTGTAGTTCTTATTGGGTACGTGCGTACGTGGTCGATGAACCGTCCGGGATGACCGTCCACACCGATTCCATGAGGAGGCACAGGGAAGATGAACTATCCGCAAGCGATTGTTGTTGCCGCGGGGATTCTGGCCGGAGCCATCATCGCGGGGAACCTGGGGCAGACCTCTCCCGATCGCCTTTTGGGCGGGTTAAACCCCCGTTATCTGATCGCGGCGACGCCGGGGCAGAAGGTGGCCAACGCCTGGCGGGTCGATACCCGGACAGGCCAGGTGTACCGGTGCTTCGCGACAGGAGGGATGTACGGCGCGATCTGCCGCCAGGCCCGCTTTTTCGAACTGGACAATTCGGATCATGGCGACGCGGGCGGGCCCAGCCCGGACAGCACGGGGTATCGGGAGGGAGATCCCCTCAGGCTCTCAAGATTCTTTTCTGGGAATCGCCGATGAGGAACACCAGGCAGGCGGCGAAGAGGATCATCACGAACTCGAACCCGCCCTGCTGCACGAAAAAGCCTTTTTTCATGTGAACGAGGAAAAATGCGACGGCCATGTTACCGGCGAGGAGCAGCGCGGCCAGCCGGGTGAAGAAGCCGACCGCCAGCGCAAGGCCGCCGAGAAATTCCACCAGCGCCACGAACACCGCCATATAGAGCGGATAGGGAACGCCCAAACCCTCCAGTATTCCTGCGAGCCAGGGAAACCCATTGATGAAGATGGTCCGTCCGCCGTGCATGATGAACACCGCCCCGACCGCCATCCGGAGGGGGAGAACGTTCATCGAATCCATAACAAAATAGTTTCGTTTTGCCATGGGTTTCTCCTCGGGAAGGCGGAAAGAGGCGCAGGCGAGGCCTCTCCGGGCGGGGATAAGTGAATTAGATAGGTATTTTCGGATAAAATCAACCGAAAAACGCCCGAAGATATTTGATTGATAAGGCGATATTGGTATTTTTCCTAAGAGGCCGACCGGAGCGGGAGCGCGTTCAGCCGATGCCGGCGGGATGTTATGATCCTCTCGTTCCGAAAACGCAGGCTCCGAAATTTCAGCTGGGTGGCGGCTGATCGAAATCACGATACAGGGAGTGAAATTTGATGCGCATTTGCACGTTCAGCATGGGCGGAGATCCCAGGGTCGGTATTCTTCTCGGCGAGGAAATCGCCGATCTCAAGATGGCCTTTGCGCTGTCTCTCAAGAACATGCCGCCGATGGAGGCGATGGATGCCGCGGAGGAGATCGTCCCTCTGACGTGCGAGGAGTTTCTGGACGATCTGGAGACGGGCCGCAAGATCGGCGACAAGGCCCTCGCCGCGCTCAAAAACCTGAAGCGGAAAAAGGGCCCGGTCCGCTTCGACGGCCAGGCGGTCCTCTTCAAGCCGAAGGACGTGGACATTCTTCCTCCGGTGTCGGAGGTGACGCTTTTTTGCATGGCGCGGAACTACGTCGCCCACGCCGCCGAGATGGCGAAGACGAAGATCGCCGACTTCAAGGAAGAGCTTCCGCTGTACTGCTTCCTCAAGCCCGCGACTTGCATCAACGGGCCCTACGACCCCGTGCCTGTCACGCGGGCGATGAAGAAGGTGGATTACGAGCTTGAGCTTGGCATCGTCATCGGGCGCGGCGGGCGCAACATCCCGGTGGACAAGGCGATGGACCATGTCGGCGGCTACACGCTGTTCAACGACATGAGCGACCGGGGGACGCTCCGGCTGGGTGCCAACAACCGGTTCATCGACTGGTATCACATGAAGGCGCCGGACGGCTTCGCGCCGATAGGGCCCTACATCCTCCTGAACGAAAAGAAGCTCGACCCCCACAAGCTGCGCCTCCGCCTCTGGGTGAACGGCCAGCTTCGCCAGAACGCCACGACGGGGGACATGATCTGGAAGGTGGCCGAGCAGGTTTCCTATCTATCCACCGTCGCGACGCTCCGGCCGGGTGATATTATCGGGACGGGCTCGCCGGCGGGCAACGCCGCCGCGTGGGGGAAATTCCTCAAGCCCGGCGACACGGTCGAGGGCGAGATTCAGAAGATCGGCCGCCAGAAGTTCAGGGTCGAACTGGAGCTGGCGAAGTACACGATCCTGTAAACGGTATCGGATGAAAGGTTGGCGAGAAGCGTCCGCATTCCATGGGCCCCTCCGGAGGTGTTATTTTTTCATTGGCGATACAGCCCCGGCCGGGCCTATTTTTTGTTAGGCAGGTTCCTCCCGAAGCACTTTTCCCGTTATCTGTCCCGGCGCTTCTCGCCGCTCACGCGCAGTTCGTGGAAGCGTTGAAAGGGCTGTCTTGAGAGCAGGAGGTTTTTTTCGCGGTTTTTCGGCCGCCGACCTTTGAGGAGGGGAGTCATGCGAAACGGATGGAAAGCGGCGATTCTGGTTTTTGGGATTGCCATGATTATCGTCTCCGGCGCGGGTGGAGGAGGAATGCGCCCGGCTTCGCGGAAGGTGCCGGAGGGCTGGAAATTCACCGTACCCCGGGGCGATGCCGAGACAGGGAAGGCAGTTTTCATGATGATGGAGTGCTACGCCTGCCACAAAATTCAATCGTCCGATCTGAAGCTGCCCTTACCTTCGGGCACCGACGGGCCGGACCTGACAGGCTATTCCACGCTTCCTAGGGAATATCTGGCAGATTCCATCATCCGGGCGCATCGAGTGGTAGCGGCCCCCGGATACGTTGTTCGTAAGGGAAAGGCGGGAATGGGCAAATACAACCACTTCATGACGATACAGGAGTTGATCGACCTGACGGCGTTTCTCAAGGAAAAGTCGTAAATTGAACGTCTGGCGGGGCTTTTTTCCCGAGATGGCCGCTGAAGCCTTCCCCGGCTTCCATTCTTGCCTCCGACCCCTGCCCGGTCCTATGATTGTTGAATATTCACGCGTTTTCAATACGTGAGGGGGCAGGTGTGCATCCAGGGGAGATGAAATCATGAATCCGGGAACGGCGGCGGCTGAAGTGGACGTGAGGGAAATCCGGGATATCGACGGGAAGCATGTCTGGCACCCGATGATGAACCACAGCGCGCTTGAGACGAACCCGCTCAGTGTCATCACCCGGGCGGACGGCTGCACCGTCACTGACGGCGAGGGGGTCGAGTACCTCGATGCCATGGCCGCGCTCTGGTGCGTCAACATCGGCTACGGCCGGAAGGAAGTGGCCGAGGCCGCCTACCAGCAGCTTCTGGAGCTCCCCTACTACCCCTTGAGCCAGATCAACCCGCCCGCCGCGAAGCTAGCCGCGAAGCTGGCGGAGATTCTCCCTGGCGATCTGAACCGCGTCTGGTTCGTGAACAGCGGCTCGGAGGCCGTCGATACCGCCATCAAGATCGCCCGCGCGTGGGGCAAGCTCCAGGGCGGCCGCTTCAAGATCATCGCCCGCTATCAGGGCTACCACGGCGGCAACATCGGCGGCGCCAGCCTGACGGGCCAGACCAAGCGGCGCGAGCAGTTCGAGCCGCTGATGTCGGGCGTCATTCATGTGCAGGCGCCCTACTTCTTCAGGAGCAGCGCCGGAAGCGAGGAAGAGCTGGCCGCGCGCTGCGCCGAAGAACTCGAGACCGTCATCCGCTACCAGGGGCCCGAGACGGTGGCGGCGTTCATCGCCGAGCCCGTCATCGGCGGAGGCGGCGTCATTCCCCCTCCGGCGGATTACCTGAAGCGGATGCGCGAGGTGTGCGATCGCTACGGCGTCCTCATGATCGCCGACGAGGTGATCACCGGCTTCGGGCGGACGGGCGAGCTTTTCGCTTCGGACCTCTACGGAATCCGGCCCGACGTGATGACGATGGCGAAGGGCCTGAGCAGCGCCTACCTCCCCATCGGGGCGACGGCGGTGACGGACGCCGTGTTCGACGCGCTGAACGCCGAGGGCGAGCCGGGCTTCATGCAGATCAACACCTATGGCGGCCATCCGGCGTCTTGCGCCGCCGCGCTCAAAAACCTCGAGATCATGATCGACGAAGACCTGGCCGGAAACGCGCGCCGCGTCGGAAAGACGCTGGGCGAGGCGCTGGGCCGCCTGCGGGACATCCCCTGCGTGGGCGATGTGCGCGGCGTCGGGCTCATCTGGGGGGTGGAGCTCGTTGAGGAGAACGGCGACCCGCTCTCGACCGAGGCGACGGGCCGGGTGCTCTCCTACATCAAGAAGGAGGGCGTGCTCGCCGGGAAAAACGCGGGCTGGGCGGACGGCCCCTCGAACACACTCACCATCGCACCCCCTCTCATCCTGACTGACGAGCAGGCCGGGAAGATCGCCTCGGCGTTCGAGACCGCGCTCCGGAAGTTTCACGCCGAGGGGTAGGCGCAAAGCCATCGGCCAGCCGGGGCGGAAAGGTGAAATTCGCCCGAAATTCCGTGTTTCTCGCCAACAACCCTCCCCCCAGCGGGAGGGTTGTTGTTTAAGTAGTTGAAAAATAACGAATTAATTTTCCAGTCTTGATGGCCAAAAATGTTCATTTTTTGAATGTTCGATATTTGACAAAATGAGGCCAGGCCCCTATATTGGGCTCATCATGAAAATCGTCTTCTCCAAATGGCCTTGCGGCCGGGAGAAAAGAGATGGCATCACCTGAGAGAGTGGTTGCGGAGGGAAATCACGCGGGCCGCCTGGGCCTCAACCTCGACGAGGAGGCCCGCTATGCCGTGATGCACGCGGGCGCGCGACTGTTCAAAGAGGCGGACCCCTTCTACCGCTCCCACGAGTTGACCGGGGTTCAGTACAACGTCCTCCGCGTGCTCGAAGCGGCCGAGGAGGCGATTCCCCAGCAGGAGATTGCGCGACGGGTTCTGGCCTCGCGGGCGAACGTGACGAGCCTGCTCGATCAGCTCGAGGCCAAGGGGCTCATCGAGCGCGGGCCGGCTGCCGACCGGCGGGTGAAGCGGGTTTCGCTGACCCCGAAGGCGAAGGCGCTTCTGGAGAGCACCTGCGAGGAAATTCTCGGGATCAGCGCCGGTATGATGGACAGCCTCACCGATGAGGAAAAACGAACGCTTCTCGCGCTCATCCGAAAGCTTGAGGCGGGAGCAGATCAGCCTAAAGAAAAATAAACCCCGCCGGTTTTGGCGGGATCCCATTTTCTGGAAGGAGTTCCCGATGCCCAACATCACGATGCTCGACATCGAGGATTTAAAGAAGACCAAGCTTGCGCCGTTCGTGAACAAATGCCTCAAGCACCGCGCGCCCGACCCGGCCTTCCACGCCATACAGGGCCACAACGAGGATCTCTCGAAGGCGATGTACATCGCCTGGGGGACGGTTTTCAGCACCGGCGTTGTCGATCATAAGCTCAAGGAGATCATCCGCGTTCAGCTTTCGCGGGCGGCCGACTGCAACTACTGAGGCAACGTGCGATCCGCTTCGGCGAAGCGGGACGGCCTTACCGAGGAGTTGATCGACGAGGGAATCGAGAACTGGCGGAACACCGACAAGTTCACCGATGCCGAGAAGATCGCCCTCGAGTACAGCGAGCTGATGCAATTCGAACCGGAGAAGATCGATGAGGCCTTTTACGAGAGGCTGCGCGAGCACTACAGCGAAGAAGAGGTCGTCGAGCTCGGCAGCTTCATCGGTTTCAACGTGGGCTACCACACTTTTTTCCGCACCCTCGACTTCTA
>CAMYJL010000218.1 GCA_947258645.1 uncultured Nitrospinota bacterium | reverse complement strand
GCCGACCACCATGGCGGGCAGGATCTTCTCGACAAAGAAGTTTTCCTGGAGCACCAGTTCCTCACCCTCCCCGGAGCGGAAGCGCCTGAACAGCGCTTGGACCTCAGGCGGCCAGTGATCCCAGAGGAAGTTCCCGATCACGCCCTGGCACATGACGATGCCCTTGAGCCGCTCCCGACGCTCACCCGCCCACGTCAGCCCCAGCTGCGCGCCCCAGTCGTGGGTCACGATGGTGAAGTTCTCCCCCACGTTCAACGCCTCCAAGAGCCCGTTCGTGAAGGGCTGGTGATCCGCAAGGCGGTACATGGAGCCCTCGATCTTGTCCGAGTCCCCCTGGCCGATGTTGTCGATGGCGATGCAGCGGCCCAGGCCCTCCACGTGGGGGATGACGTTCCGCCACATGTAGGAGGAAGTGATGTTGCCGTGAAAAAAAATGATCGGGTCGCCCTCGCCCACATCGACATAGGCCATGCGCTTCCCGTCCACCTCAGCCCATTTTTTTTCATACTTCATCTTTGGATTGATCATGACCGCCTTTCCCGAAGAGAAATGGGGGATGGCCGCCGAATCGGCCTGAAATTTTTGAAATAAACAGCCACTTCCAGAGAATTGTACGCGATCCGGATCGGGGCAACCATAATGGTATTTGCGGCGTTCATATTTGGGCCCATATTAAAAGCATGGAGCGTCATCGCCCTCCCGTAGCCCTCCTCCAATAATCCTGAAAAATAAGCGTCGATACCCATCATGGCCCCATTGATAACAGATGCTTTCAGCGATCGCCGCTGGCACACGCTCTCCCGGGAAGAAACGCTCCGGGAACTCGCCTGCAACGAATTCGGCCTGAGCGAGGACGAGGTGGCCGAGCGCCGGAAAATATTCGGCCCAAACAAACTGCCGGAAGGACGGCGGCCCGGCGTCATCGCCGTCTTCATTCGCCAGTTCAAAAATCCGATCATCTACTTTCTCCTGGCGGCCGGGGTCGTCTCGCTGGGCATCCGGCTCTGGAGCGACGCGACCTTCATCTTCGGGGTCCTCCTGATTAATTCCATCATCGGAACCATCCAGGAATGGAAAGCGGAAAACAGCGCCGAGTCGCTGAAATCCCTCCTGCGTATCGTCGCCGTCGTCCGCCGGGCCGGAAGTCGCAGAAAAGTGGACAGTATCGATCTGGTCCCGGGCGATGTTGTCGAGCTCGAGTCGGGAGACGCCGTTCCCGCCGACATCCGCCTGCTGTCGGCGCAGGACCTTCGGGTGGACGAATCCCTCCTGACCGGAGAATCCATTCCTGTCCGCAAAGAGGCGAAAGCGATCCTGGCGGATGACACCTTCATCGGGGACCGGCTCAATACCCTGTACGCCGGGACCGCCGTCATGGACGGGCGCGCCATCGGCGTCGTCTGCCACATCGGCACCGGGACAGAGGTCGGCCACATCGCCGAATCCCTGGAGGAGGCCCCAGAGGTTCCCCCGCTTATCGTCCGGCTGAACCAGTTCACGCGCACCATCGCAGTCGTCGTTCTCTCGCTCATTTTCCTGTTCGGCCTCGCCCAGTATTTTCGAGGGGGTGACCTCGTCCATACGTTCATTCTGGCCGTCGCCCTTGCCGTCTCCTCCATCCCGGAAGGCCTCCCCGTGGCCATCACGGTGGCACTGGCCGTCGCGACCAACCGCATGGCCCGGCGAAATGTCATCGTGCGGCTGCTCCCGGCCGTCGAAGGGCTCGGAGCCTGCACGCTCGTGGCAAGTGACAAAACCGGAACCCTCACGGTCAACAGCCTGACCATCAAGTGCGTGCAGTTCCCGGATGGGGAATTCATCGATGTGGAAGGGGAAGGTCTGGACCCGAGAGGCCGAATCAGCGAGGCCGAGAAAATCCTCGACGAGGAGAGCGAGCGCCGCACCATTCGCCTGGCGGCGGTGGGCGCTCTCTGCAACGAAGCGGGATACCGGGTCGAGGACGGTTCGATCCACCACATCGGCAACCCGGACGATCTGGCGTTCCTGGTGTTCGCGGCCAAGACCCGCCTGGACCAGACGCAGGAGCAGCTTCGCGAGAAGTATCCGCAGATAGGCTTCATTCCCTTCGAGTCCGAGCGCCGCTTTACCGCTTCCTTCAACCGCCACAGAGGCCGCGTGATGGCACATGTCAAAGGCGCGGCGGAAACCGTCCTCCCGATGTGCGAGGGGGTGGATGCGGAAGCGATCGAGCGGCAGGTAAACGCCCTGGCCAATGACGGCTACCGCGTCCTGGCGGTCGCCTCGGGCGAAGCCGACGAGAGACGGGCCACGCAGAACGGCGAAGATGCGCTTCGGGGTCTAGAATTTCTGGCCTTGGTCGGACTCATGGACCCCCTTCGCCCCCAGGTGCCCGAGGCGATGGCACGCTGCGCATCGGCGGGGGTTCAGGTGCGGATGATCACGGGCGACCATCCCGTCACCGGCCTGGCAATCGCCCGCAGGCTCGGCATCGCCGAAAGGGAAAGCGACGTGATGACGGGCTCGGCCCTTTCCGCCCTCCAGGACGACGAAGCGGCTTTGAGCGAACGGATTGCGAATTCACGCGTCTTCGCGCGAATCGAGCCGGCCCAGAAGACGATCATCGTAAACAACCTCCAGCGGGCGGGGCACTTCGTCGCTGTCACCGGCGACGGTGTGAACGACGCGCCCGCCTTGCGCTCTTCCCATCTCGGGGTGGCCATGGGGCGGTCGGGAACGGATGTTGCCCGCGAGGCGGCCGATTTAATCCTGACCGACGACAACTTCGCATCCATCGTCAACGGGATCGAGGAGGGACGGACAGCTTACGACAACGTTCGCAAAGTGACCTACCTCCTCATCAGTACGGGCGCCTCCGAGATCGTTCTGTTCTTTCTCGCCCTCTCCTTCGGCCTTCCGCTCCCGCTCGATGCCGTACAGCTCCTGTGGCTCAACCTCGTTACGAACGGAATTCAGGATGTCGCGCTCGCCTTCGAGAAAAGCGAGCCGGGCGTGCTGGACAAGCCTCCCCGTCCGCCCACCGAACCCATCTTCAACCGCCTCATGATCGAGGAGAACGTCCTCTCGGGCGCTTTCATCGGATTCGTCGCCTTCGGGCTCTTCTACTGGCTGCTCTCCACTGGAACGGATGAGTTTTCGGCGCGGAACATCCTGCTTCTGCTCATGGTCCTTTTCGAAAACGTCCATATCTTTAACTGCCGCTCGGAGACGCGCTCGGCATTCCGGGTGCCGCTGCGCTCGAACCCGTTTCTGATCATCGCCGTGATCATGGCACAGTCGGTTCACATCGTCTCGATGTACACGCCGGGGCTGAGCTATGTGCTGGAGGCGCAACCGGTGGACGTCCGGACCTGGCTGTTGCTTCTGGCCCTGGCACTTTCGGTCGTCGCGGTGATGGAAGTCTATAAAATTTTTCGGGCAAATAATGCGGTAAGCGATTCGAGGAATTGAATACGGCTCGCGGGCTGGCTCGGGGATTACTCCTTGACGGCATCCGGCCCGAGGAGAGCTTCCCGGAACCGGGTTTTGAGGACGACGCCGTCGCGGGGCGGGAGAACGAGGCTGGACTTCGCTCCCGCCACCTTAAGCGCGGCGAATACGGGCCCCTTCCCGAAGCGGACCATCTGAACGGCCCGGGTGAGGGCTTCCTCGTCCCGCGCCTGGATTGTCTCGGAAAATCCGGCGGCGGCGGCCATCTCCGCAAGGTTCACGCCGTGCGCGGTGTGGGTGTGCTGCATTCCCGTCTCGCCGTAGCGCTCGTTGTCCAGGACGGCGATGGCGAGATTTTCGGTTTTTTGCGCCCCGATGGTCGCCAGCGAGCCCAGCCCCATGAGCATTTCCCCGTCGCCCGTGACGACGATGACGCGCCGGTCCGGCTGGGCGATGGCCAGCCCGAGGCCGACCATCGCGGCGCTGCCCATCGCGCCCCACAGGGGAAAACTCAGGGGATGATCGCCGGCCGACGTGCAGTCCCAGACGGGCGAGCCCAGGCCGATGACGACCAGTTCCTCCCCCCGCTCCTGGAGCAGCGTCCGGACGGCCAGTTCCCTGGAGATGAAACCTTCGGAGTTCCCCATCATTTCACCGAAAAGGATTTCGCGCCGATGAGCTTCTGGCCCAGCGTGACGGCGACGAAGCGCGATGTGTTGAAGGCGAGTTTGACGGCCGCCTCGACAGTGGGCTTCACCGCGTCGGGCTCGTCGGCGCGGTGGACCGTGCCGCCCATCTGCTCGATCACGGGGCGGACCGCCCTGCCCATCGGAACCTGCGCCGGGTTGAACTCCCCCCATTCCCCCCGCATGGTGACGAGTATCAGAAGGGGAAACCGGCAATTGACCGCCAGCGAAAACAGGTTCACGCAATTGCCCACCCCGCTGCTCTGCATGAGCAGCGCCCCGCGCTGTCCTCCAAGCCATGCGCCGGCCAGCAGGCCGACCCCTTCCTCCTCACTCGTCAACGGGAGGCAGACGATCCCGGGGTCGGCGTGGCAGAGACGGATCAACTCGGCGTGCCCCGAATCGGGGACATAGGCGACTTGCCGGATGCCGGAGGAGCGGAAAATTTCATGGATCTCCGTCGGCCACTCTGGAGATGTTTCCGAATTCCCTTGTGCGTTCATCGCCCGCCAAGGTAGCAGATTCGGAGCCGGGGCGCACCATCCCCGTTGAGAGAAGCGGGTCTGCAGGGTAAGATGAATGAAATAGACACAACTCTTTTTTTAGCCCCCTGGAGGCCGTCCCCATGGGCCGGGCCATCTGCATGCATCCCGAGGACAACGTCGCCACCGTCCTCTCCGACGTCGATGCCGGACAGGAAGTCGAGGTGGAAGGCGCGGGCAAACCGCTCCGCATCGAGGCCGGGGAGGATGTTCCCTTCGGGCACAAAATCGCGCTCGCCTCTATCGCCGCCCAAAAAAAGATCAAAAAATACGGTGAGACCATCGGCATCGCCACGAGCGCCATCAAGCCGGGCATGCACGTCCACGTCCACAACATCAAGAGCTCGAGGAGGTAGGCGTGGCTGCGAGGAAGGCTTCTTCAAAAAAAGACGCCGGGAAAAAGCCAGGGCGTTCGGCCTCCGCTACCTTTTCCGGCTTTCGCCGCCCCTCGGGCGGGCCCGGCGCGCGGAACCATCTCGCCGTCATCAGCACGATGGACAACTCCAATCCGATCGTCCGAAGAATCTGCTCCCTCCGGAGAGATCTCATCGGGGTCAATACCTCCTTCGGGCGGGCCCTCTACGACGAAGACCAGAACCAGCACTTCCGCGTCATGGGGCACCTCGCGGGGCATCCCAACGTGGGCGCCGCCATCGTCGTCGGCCTCGAGCCCAAGACCTCGCGCGCCATCGCCGAGGCCGCCGCGAAGGCCTCGCCCTGGATGCCGATCGAGGTCGTCACCGTCCATGAGGTGGGCGGCACGCTGAAGATCGCCTCGAAAGCGTTGGAGCTGGCCGACAAGCTCTCGCGCCATCTGTCGAAGGAGCGGCG
Source organism: uncultured Nitrospinota bacterium (assembly GCA_947258645.1). Classification (GTDB taxonomy): domain Bacteria; phylum UBA8248; class UBA8248; order UBA8248; family UBA8248; genus CAMYJL01. Next base: position 554 of record CAMYJL010000218.1, on the reverse strand, counting down.
CGAGCTGTGCGAACTGGGGGAGATCACGCTCGGCACCGAATGCGGCGGCTCCGACACGACCAGCGGGCTCGTCTCGAACCCGGTCACGGGGATGGTGGCCGACCGGGTGATCGACACGGGCGGGACGGTTATCTTTTCCGAAACGCTGGAGATTGTGGGGGCGGAGCACCTTCTCGCACGGCGCGCGGCCGACGCAAAAACGCGGAGGCGGATTCTCGCCTGTGTCAAGCGCACGCTGGATTACGCCGAGAGCCTCGGCGTGGACCTCATCGGCTCGAACCCAACCGACGACAACATCGCGGGGGGGCTATCTTCCATCGAAGAGAAAAGCCTCGGCGCCGTGAAAAAGGGGGGGACCCGTCCCATCGTCGAGGTGGTCGGCGTGGGAGAGCGGCCGGAAAAACGGGGGACGGTTTTCGCCGACGCGCCCTGCGGCGGCGTGGAGAACATCACCTCGCTCGCCGCGAGCGGCGCGCAGGCCATCATCTTCAGCACGGGAATCGGCAACCCGGTCGGCCACCCGATCGCCCCCACCATCAAGGTGACCGGGAATC
>CAMYJL010000217.1 GCA_947258645.1 uncultured Nitrospinota bacterium | reverse complement strand
GCGCCTCGGGGATCTCGGCGGGCGGGGGCGGGCTTTCGGGACCCTCCCTCGGGCCGCCGTACACCTCGCGGAGGATGGCGTCGATGATCATCGCCCTGGGCGGGGCGGGGTACTCTTTCCCCCGGAAGGTCCACACCCGGCATTCCATCTCGCACCCGGCCAGGCCGGTGCAGGCGTCGCAGATGGTCTGCGGCGCGTCGGGCTGGATGTCGCGCCCGTTGATGCGGACGGTGGGCGAGATCGCGAAGCCCAGCTCCCGGGCCTCGGCCTCGGAGCGGACGTGGATCTTGTAGATCCGGAGGTCCACGCCCATCTCCTCGAGCAGCCCGGCGATCTCGGCGGCGGCCTCCTCGAGGCTGGCCTCGGTCCCCCGGCAGCGGGCGCAAAGGTTGAGATCGATGTACATGAACTCGACGTCCAGCGGCCGCCGCTCGGGCGTGCCGGCGAAGGATTCCGCCGGCCAGGAGCCCGGGGGGCAGCAGAGGGACTCGGGGGTTCCCCCCTCCTCGGGCGGCTCGCCGCAGCAAGGGGCTCTGGCAGGCGCGGCCCCGGCCGCATCTTCCGGACGGCCGCCCCGTTTTCCGGTCCCTTTTTTCCCTGGCATATCCCGTCCCTCCCGGCGCACTTCGGGCAGGGCCAGACCCCTCATCTCAAAGATGTGGCGGATCGGGCGGGCGCGCTACACCATGCGGAGCGAAAAAGGGGAGGAGACCGGAGGGCCCGGCAGGAGGTCCTCCCGGACCTCACCCCTCACGGCGAGAAGTAGAAGTCCTCGGGTTTGGGGCCTTTCTCCTCCTCCTTCTTCTTTTTGGGATCTTTCGCGGCCTCGGCGGCCCGCCGCTCGGCGTCTTTTTCCGCCTTCTCCTTGAGCTCGAGCTGGCGCATCTCGCGCTCGTGCGCCTCGAGGGGGTCGAGGCGCTCCTGGCCGAGGTTGCGGTCCTTCTTGTCGCCGGGATAGGCGGGGGCGCGCTCCTGGCCGAACTTGGCGAAGGCGCGGCCGATGATGCGGTGGGCGGCGCTCTCCTCGGAGTGGCCCGGCATGGGGGGGGCGGGCTTCTTCCTGCGGGGGCGTCTGGTCATGGGCTGCTCCTCATCCGAAACTTCCTCGTCAAAAAAAACGATCAGGCGTTCGCCTCGTTTTCCTTCAAAAACGCGCCGACGCCGCTGTTCCACCCCTCGGGGTTGCGGCGGTAGCTGTTGTGGCCGCCCTCTTCGAGCACCAGCACCCGCGAGCCCCGGATGGCCCGGTTCAGCTCCTCGGCGAAGTAGGGGGGCGTGAGAACGTCGTCCTTCGCGGTGACGATGAGGGCGGGGCGGGTAATCTCCGGAAGCTCGCTCAAGCGGTCGTGCGCGAGGGTCATGTCGATGCGCCGGGCGAGGACGTCGGGCTCGGCGATGGTCTCGCGCTGGCGGTTTTCGAGGTCCACCATGGTCTCGTAGTTGTTGCGGAACATGGTGACGCCACCCGTCCAGATGGAGCTGGCCTGGATGTAGGTCTCGACGCCGCAGTGGAGGAGGATGTCTTTCCGAAGCCGCTGGATGCGCCCGTAGTATTCGTCGATCGTCGTCCAGGTGTTCGTGAAGACGGCGCAGCGGACGCGATCGGGATGATCGAGGCAGAGGTTCTGGAGGATGCACCCGCCGGTCGAGGCGCCGACGATGTGGGCCCGTTCGATTTTCAGCTCATCGAGAAGGGCGACGATGTCGGCGGCGATCTGGCCGGTCGAGTAGCCCTCCTTCACCTTGTCGCTCTCGCCCGCGCCCCGGTGGTCGAAGGAGAGGCAGCGGTAGCTCCGGGAAAAATGGGGGAACTGGAACTCCCACGCCTTCGAGAGGCCGATCAGGCCGGGGACGAAGAGGAGCGCGTCGCCCGCGCCCGCCTCGATGTAGTTGATGTGGACATCGCCCAGCCTGACCCGCGGCATGATCTCTCCTCGATGAAAAAGCTATTTCCCGAAAATTTCGGCGGGATGCGCCTCGCTCAGCATCCGCTCGTTGATCATCCAGTTCTCGCGGGGCACGTCCTCGAACATGACCCAGACGGCCTCGGGGGGCGCCTTCGTGTTGTTCATGATGACGTCGTGCATCTCCTTGGCGATCTTCTTCTTCACTTCGTCCGGAAGGCCGAACTGCGAAACGCGAACCAGCGGCATTTTATCTCTCCCCTTTTTGAGTGACGGATGATTCCGGCATGTGCCAGCGCTCGCCGACGGCGAGGAGCTTGACTTTGTTCATGTCGCCGCCCGCTTTCGCGACCGCGCGGCGGAGCTCCCGGGGGGCTTCGTCCAGGGGCTCGTCGGTGAGGTCGAAGGTGCCCCAGTGCATCGGAAGGAGCCACTTCGCGCCGAGATCCTGGAATGCGCGCCAGGCCTCGGCCGGGTTCATGTGGGCGTAGCGCATGAACCATCGCGGCTCGTAGGCGCCGATGGGCAGCATGGCGGCGTCAATGGGCCCGAACTTGCGCCCGTACTCGGCGAAGCCATGAAAATACCCCGAATCGCCCCCGAAGAAAAACCGGCGCTCCCCGGACTCGACCATATAGGCGCACCAGAGGGTGCCGTTCCGGGTCATCCAGAAGCGGTTGGACCAGTGCTGGGCGGGGAGGCAGGTGATCTTCCAGCGGCCGTGGCGGACGCTCTGCCACCAGTCCAGCTCGCGGACGCGGCGGCCCCGCTCGCGGTACCACGCCCCCAGCCCCCGCGGCACGAACCACTGGACGCTCTTGGGGGTGTTCCCGGCGGTCCATTCGTCCATGTGGTCGTAGTGGTTGTGGGAGAGGAGGAAAAAAGCGTCGCCCGGAATCTTCTCTACGGGCAAGCCCGGCGGGTGAACCCGCCCGTACCAGAAGGCGCGCGGGCCAAAATGAGGGTCGGTGACGAAGGTGTCGGGGCCGTCCTTCACGACGAAGGTGCAGTGGCCCACCCAGGTGATCGAGGTGGAGCGCTCGGGTCTGGCCAGAAAGGCGCCGTCGTTGGGGACGCGGGCCACCTCGGGCGGGGCGGCCTTGGCCGGAAGATAGGGGTTGCGGTGGAGGAACTTCCACTTGAGAAACCCGCCGAAGCGGTGGGGGGCCCGCCACCAGGGGTTGAACCACGCGCCGGGCGCCCCGTGGGGGAGGTAGAGCGATTTCGCCTCCCGCGAGACGAGGCCCTCCGCCTCGGGCGGGGGGATCTCCGCGGCCGTCGGGGGGTCGGCCCCGATCCGGCCGCAGCCCGTCAGGGAGGCCGCGGCGCCCAGGCCCAACATGCTTCCCTTCTTGAGGAATTTTCGTCTGCTGATTCCCTTTTTCATCGATCCGAATTTCCTCCGGCGGCCCGCCCGCGAAATTCCGGTTTTTCTGGTGCACAGGCTCCCCATGGCGTATTCTACATGAAGAGGAATTTTTTCCATTCCCCCTCCTGCCGCATTTTCATACCGCATTGATAAAGGCCTTCATGAAGATATCTATACGGAAAAAGCTGGCAGGGCTATCTCTGTCCGCCGCCATCGTCATCATCGCGGCCATCTCACCGGTTTCATCAGCCATCGCGGCGGAAGGAAAAAAAGCGGTCAGCGCGGCGGAGGATAAAACCGTCAGCGACGAGTTCATCGCGGGCTACGCCACCGCGATCATCCACCGCGAGCTTCAGCTTCAGAACGTCGATCTGGAGGTCGAGGACGGCGTCATCACCCTGGAGTTCCGGTATCACATCAAACAGACGCGGGAGCGGATCAAGGCCGCCCTCTCCCGCCTCAAGGGCGTGAAGAAGATCGTCATCGTCGTGCTCGGAGAAGAAAAGCCGGGCGAGACCCAGAAAACCGGGCCGGACAAGATCCCCATCACGGTGAAAGCCGACAGGGACGCCGGTCAGGTCCGGGTCGAAATTCCGCCCGATCGGGAATGGAAATATCTTCCCGAGGGCGATCTGTTCCAGCCGTTGACGGCGGACCCGCGCTGGCCCCACTTCTCGGCCACTTATCAGAACTATGTGGGCAACAAAAATTTCGAAAACATCGGTGCGGTGAGCTTCGGCGAGACCATCCCGCTCGCACGGAAATATTTCGGCGGCGGAAAACAGCTTCAGATCGGGCTGGACGCGGCGGTGTTCGCCATCTTCGATCTCGACGCCGACTCCCAGGACCTGGTCAACGCCGACTACTGGATCTCGTTCCCGTCGATCAGCTACCGGAACCGCTGGGGCGATTTTTCCGCCCTGCTCCGGTTTTATCATCAGTCCTCCCACCTCGGCGACGAGTTCATCCTGAGATCAGCGGCCAACCGGGTGAACCTGAGCTACGAAGCGGTCAACCTCCTCCTCTCCAAGAACATCGGCGAGATGCTCCGCATATACGGCGGCGCGGAATACATCCTGCACAAGGATCCGTCCGACCTGGAGGAGTGGACGGTCCAGTACGGCGCCGAGTTCCTGGGCCCGGCGTGGAACTGGAACCCGCTGTCGGTGCGCTTCATCGCGGCCGTCGATGTCAAGAATCAGGAAGAAGGCGACTGGGACCCGAACATATCGGTCCGCTCGGGCTTTCAGCTCGAGAAAACCGAATTCCCCAACCAGAACGTCAAGATCCTGGGGGAATATTTCAAGGGTCGCTCCCCGAACGGGCAGTTCTACGACCGCACCATCGAATTCTGGGGCGTGGGAATTCACTCTTACTTCTAAAGACTCTCACTTATAAAGAAAAAAGCCAGAAGAGGAACCGTTCGCGGGAGAGGTGCGTCCACATGCGCCCTCGCCAAGAGAAACACGCCGAATTCAGGCCAAAAGCCTTGTAAAAAAAGTCCTTCATGGCTTTGAATCGATCACTCAGGAAAGGATAAAAATGTATTAATCGTTTACATTTGAGACTGATTAATCTTTATTGTAGGGTTCTTTCATACACAAAGATATATGGGAAGTTCCGGTCAGATTAGAGCGTGGTGGTTGCGCATAACTCCGGATAACAGGAATGATGCCAGACAAGGTGACGCTTGCGAGTATAACCCATAATCAACTCCAACGAGGGGGGAATCATCCTTTCTCCTGGAAAATGTGGGGTGGAATGAACTAGGAGAACTGAGACGATGAGACGATCAAATTCTTTTTTCCTCTTCAATACAATGAATTCGAAAATTTTGGCGGCGATAAAAATTTTCATGGTCAGTATGTTCGCATCGGTATTCCTTTTTTCGTTAAACACGGCTCACGCAGACCAGCTGTCTATTTCCTTTCCTGACCCATTGGGGGATCACACGGGACATATAGATGTAGTAAATATGACCCTCAGTTTTTCTAATACCACGGGGGCTTATGAAATTCTGCTAACAGCCGACCCTGCCAATCCATTCGTCGGCGTCTTCCGCATCAATATCAATCTCTTTAATCCAGATACAGGAACTACGGCCGAAGATCCTTCCTTTTTTTCGGACGCGGTCAACGATTTCAACTTGGGTATTTCCACGACGAGTTTGAAACTTACCGGAACAAACCAGCGTCTCCTTTCTTGGGAATCAGGGGATCGGGTTGCCACAAGTACTGGTCCTTTTGGCAATCCGGACGCTGTAAGCCTTTTCCGCTCGAGCGCTTTGAGTTTGCCTTTTGAATTCTTAACCAACGAGGACGCTATAGCTTTTGGAGAATTTGCAATTGTAGAGAATTCCGGCGACACCGACGGCGACGGCATTTCGGACGGCGCCGACGGGCAGTTTGAGGGCGGGGCGTTCACCGACGAGAGCGCCGATTTCTCGAGCAACTTCACGAACGAGCATCTGGGTGGAACGGTTTCGGGTTCCATCATCGACCGGGCCGATCTCGGCATCGCGATCACCCTCCCGGCCGATCCCGCCTCGGGGCTGAATCTCACCGCCTCGGGCGGAGCCGGAACCGGCACGGTGGGGGCCTGCGGGTTTCAGGTGAATGTCACCGCCGGGGACGCGTTCCTGATGGCCTGCGGCTCGCTGAGCGTGGAGGTGCTCCAGGGGCCGATCGAGATTCAATTGCCCGGCGGTATCGTCGTGACGGCTCCGACCGGCGCCACGGCGAAGGTGACGGAAACTGCTCCCGGCCAGTTTTTGGTCGAGAATTTGCCGGAGAGCCTGGCTCCCATCACGGTGAAGATT
>CAMYJL010000216.1 GCA_947258645.1 uncultured Nitrospinota bacterium | reverse complement strand
CACTCCCGAATAGCACGCCTGAATTCCAAAAAGAAGGTTCCATTCGAATGCGCCTTGCCAAATCGCCGCTCCCAAGCGATATTTCTTTCAGACAAAATCATCCCAATGGGGGATTTCACCTGGCGCATCGCCCGCTCCGGGCGCAGGCGCCAGCCGTGTTATCGAACGGACACAGGGATTTCGAGAGCCCCGCCATCCTCCCCCATTCATGTTCATCAGCGGGCGAATCGCATATACGAATTTCAATTCATGGGGGAACCGGTTGAATGGGAAATACGAAATTCAATTTTTCGGGTCAGGTCGCAATCATCACAGGCGCCTCGGTCGGGATCGGCAAAGGCCTTTCGGAGGCGTTTGCCGAGGCGGGTGCGCACTCGTATCTGCTCGACATCGACGATGAAAAAGGGGGGGAAGCGGCCGAAGCCATCCGCGCCAAGGGCGGGCGGGCCGACTACATCCATTGCGACATCACAAGCTCTCCCTCGGTGAAAGAGGCTTTCGACCGGATACTCGCCGAAGACGGGCGCATCGATGTCCTCGTGAACAACGCCGGAGGTTTTTCGATGCAGCTCGCCACCGTGGACACACCCGAGGACGAGTGGGATCAGGTCATCACCCGGAACCTCAAGGGCGTTTACCTTTGCTCGAAAGCCGCCATCCCCACGTTCAAAAGCCAAAAGAGCGGGCGGATCATCAATTTCGGCTCCGTGGCGGGCCTGGCCACCCAGGTGCCGTCTTCCCCGCCCTACGCGGCCGCCAAGGCAGGCGTTCACGCCATGACGCGGGTGTTGTCCTTCGAGCTTGCGAGGGACGGCATCACCGTCAACGCCATCGCCCCCGGAACGACGGCCACCGAGCGGGTCGTCAAACTTCGCTCCCCCGAGCAGATGAAGAAAATCGGCGAGAACTCGCCCGTCGGCCGAATCGGCGAGGTGGAAGACATGATCGGCTGTACCCTGTTCCTCGCCTCGGACGAGGCCAGCTACCTCACCGGCCAGACGGTCTCCATCAACGGCGGGCGTCTGGCTGTTTGATTGATTCGATTCAACAGGAGACAAGTAGAGAATGGCGGATTATCTGGAGTTCGACCCGTCGAAAACCGAAAGGCGGGAAATATACCGGCTTTTGACCGGCTCCGTCGTCCCCCGGCCCATCGGTTGGGCATCGACGGTCAACGGCCAGGGCGTCACCAACCTGGCCCCTTTCAGCTTTTTCACGGTGGTATGCGTCGCGCCCCCCATGATCTCTCTCACCATCGCCCGAAACCCGGACGGCAGCGAAAAACATACGCTGAAAAACGCGAAAGAAACGGGCGACTTTTGCTTCAACGTCGTCACCACCCCCATATGGAAAGAGATGGTGGACTCGGCGAACGGCATTCCGGAAGGGGAAAGCGAATTTGACGCCACGGGCCTGACCCAGATCCCCAGTGTCAAGATCAAATCGCCGCGCGTAAAAGAAGTCCCCATTCATTTCGAGTGCAAACTGCATCAGGTGCTCGAATTCGGCCCGAACAAACATCCCCTGTGCATTGGCGAGGTGGTGTATTTCCACGTGGACCGCGCAGGCGGAACGGCCGCACCGGGCGTGCCACCCCCGGCCTGGTCGATTCGATCAAGGTTGAAGTCTATGGCTCGATGACGCCGCTAAAACAACTCGCTTCGATCGGCACACCTGAGCCTCAACAAGTCGTCAAAATCCACCGCGGCAGAGCCTCCCTGAAGGTCCACCTGGGCCGAAACCACCCCTTCCAGGCTGCCGATCGCCTTTTGGACAGCCGCCTGACAGCCTTCGCAACTCATTCCCTTCACCTGAATCGTCACGGTTTCCATTTTCTCCACTCCTTGATGAGTTTGATTTACCGATCCGGCCACCATCTCCGCAGCAGGAGCGTATTGCCCACCACTGAAACAGAGCTGAACGCCATCGCCGCCCCCGCGACCACCGGACTGAGGAAACCCATGGCGGCCAGAGGAATGCCCAGAACGTTGTAGAAAAACGCCCAGAAAAGATTCTGCCTGATCTTTCGGAGCGTTGCCCGCGAGAGACGAACCGCATCCACAACACTCAGCAGGTCGCCGCGCATGAGCGTCACGTCCGAAGCCTCCATCGCCACGTCGGTTCCCGTCCCGATGGCGAACCCCACGTCCGCCTCGGCCAGCGCGGGCGCATCGTTGATTCCGTCGCCCACCATGCCGATCCTTTTGCCCTCAGCGCGAAGTGCCTTCACCTGGGCCGCCTTCTCTTCCGGGAGCACCTCCGCCATGACGTTCGAGACGCCCGCCCGGGCGGCTATCGCCTCAGCCGTGCGCCGGTTGTCCCCGGTCATCATGTAAACCTCGATGCCCATGCCCCGCAATTCGCTTACGGCCCGGGCCGAAGTTTCCTTCAGCGTATCGGCCACCGCGACCACCCCGATGAGAACCTTCTCATCGGCCAAAAACATCACCGTCTTGCCCTCGGCCTCTAAGGCATCCACGTCCGCCTCATGCCCATCGAGCGAAAGGCCGTGACGCGCCATGAGCTTCAGGTTTCCGAACCGCAAAGCCTTTCCGTTCACGTTTACTTCCAGCCCGAGCCCCGGCACCGCTTTATAATCCGCCGCCGGAAGCAGTTCGACGCCTTCCCGCTTGCCGCGCGCCAGGATGGCCGCGCCGAGTGGATGCTCCGAGCCCTGCTCGGCGCTCGCCGCCAGCTGAAGAAGCTTACGCTCCCCCAGCCCGCCGAACGGCACGAGATCGGTCACCTCGGGCTCGCCCTTCGTGAGCGTTCCCGTCTTGTCGAGAATAATGGCGTCCAGCTTATGGGCCGTCTCAAGCGATTCGCCGCCTTTGATGAGGACGCCCATCTCGGCGCCCTTCCCCGTCCCAACCATGATGGCCGTCGGCGTGGCAAGCCCCAATGCGCATGGGCACGCGATGACAAGCACGGCGACCGCGTTCACAAGAGCGGGGGTAAACCCGCCGTAGTAAAACCAGAGTGCCGACGTAAGTGCCGCGATGAGGACCACAACCGGAACGAAGATTCCCGAAATCTGATCGGCAATTCGTTGAATGGGAGCCTTTGAGCCTTGCGCCTCTTCCACCATGCGGATGATCTGGGCCAGCGCGGTTTCCTTCCCGACTCTGGCCGCCTCGAACCGGATCGCGCCGTTTTTGTTGATCGTCGCGCCGGTCACGGCGTCTCCCGGAGCCTTGTCTACAGGGATGCTTTCGCCCGTGATCATGGACTCGTCCACCGAGGTCGCCCCCTCGACTATGACGCCATCGACAGGAAACTTCTCACCGGGCCGGACGATCACGATATCGCCCACGATCACCTGCTCAATCGGAACCTCGCGCTCTTCCCCCTCCCGGAGAATCCGCGCCGTCCGGGCCTGAAGACCCATCAGTTTTTTGATCGCCTCGGAGGTCCGGCCCATCGCCCGGCCCTCCAGAACCTTTCCAAGCAGGACCAGCGTGATCAGGACAGCCGAGGCCTCGAAATAGACATGCATCGAATCGAGGCCCAGCACCGTCACAACAACGCTGTGGAAAAACGCGGCGGAGGTACCCAGCGCGACGAGGACATCCATGTTCGCACCCCCACCTCGGAGAGAGTGATAGGCGCCTACATAAAACCGCCACCCGATCACGAACTGAACGGGCGCCGCAAGCGCCATCTGCCACCACCTGGGCCACTCCCAGGGTTCGCCAGCCCAGGAAAGATGACTCGTCATCTGAAGCAAAAGAGGGAGGGAAAGAAGAACGGAAACGGCCAGGGTCCACAGATCCCGGCGCGCCTTTTTCTCGCGGGTCAAGCGCTCCTCGTCCCCGGTGGAATCCGAGATCTCACTTGCCGTATAACCGGTCTTCTCGACTCGCTCGATCAGGTCCTCCACCGACACCACACCGGGCGTGTAGCGGACAAGCGCCCGCTCGGTCGAGAGGTTCACGGTAGCGGAGACCACGCCCTCGAGCGCATTCAGCCGCTTGTCCACACGCGCCGAACAGGCGGCGCAGGTCATCCCCCCGATGGCGAGCTCGACGGATTCATCGGGAACGGAATATCCCGTCTGAACGATTCGCTCCGAAATTCCGGCGGGCGACACTGTGCTCGGATCGTAGACGACGCTGGCACGTTCGGTGGCGAGATTGACGTTGACCTGCGACACGCCCTCGAGCGCATTCAGGCGCTTTTCCACCCGCGCCGAACAAGCGGCACATGTCATCCCGCCCACGGTAATCTCCAACTTCGCAAGATGGGCCTCTTTCGATCCGCCCATTCGTTCTTCTGCTTTAACCATATTTTGCTCCATCATCCGGCCCTCAAGGGAAAACCGGGAAAATCAGGACTCCCACGGCAGATTTTCGAAAGCATAGCGACAGTCCTTCCGTAGCGTTTCTTCGTCGAGGGTGCATCGCGCGATGATATGCGCCCCCTGAATCTGCTCGAAAAAGGTGCGGGCAAGAGTAGCCGTATCCGCGCCAGGCCCAAAAAGCTTCTCCTCCACCGCCTGGCGAACCGCCACCTCAATCCGCCCGATCACGCCCGTCCAGACCTCCTTGAAGCGAAGACGCAAATCTTCATCGATGCCGCTGAGCTCAAGCGAGAGCTTCCCAATGGGGCAGCCGCAGCACGGAGAAGACGTACTCGGCATCCGGGAATACAAATCCGCCAACCGGGCCAGCTTCTCCCGGCCGTTTTCATCTCCCCCGAGAGCGGGCTCGAGAAAATGACGATGCAAAAGACTCTCGAAATGGTCGATGACGGCAAGGCCCAAATTCTTTTTCGACTTGAAAAAATAGTAGAGGCTCCCCCGGTTCACGCCGGCCTTCTGCGCCACCATGTCCAGAGAGGTCCCCTGGAATCCGCCCATGTAGAACAGCTCGGCAGCCGCCTGAATGATCTTTTCGCGGGTGTCCGCCCGGTTTTTGCTGGGTAAAGCTGTAGCCGTTTGAGCCACCATCAACAATGACCTCCGGGAAGAAAGATAACCTTTGTTAGTTAGTTAGTCAACTAAATTTTAGAGAAAAAAACTTTAGGACCTAATCTTTTAAAATTCATTTATTTATATAAGTAAATCGAGAATTGAATTTATAAAATTATACCGAAAGAGCTGATAAATGCGCTGCCACCGAACTTTCAAGCGCAGATAGATTGTAGCCGCCCTCCAGAAGGCTGACGATTCGGCCGCCGCAAATCTCTTCCGCCACCCGCCTGAGCATATGCGTCAATTGAATGTACCCCTCCTCGGTCAGCTTCAGATTTCCCAGCACGTCGCGGAAATGGGAATCAAATCCTGCGGATATGATCAGAAACTCGGGGCCGTGATTCCGGACGGCGGGGACAACCTCATGTTCGAATCGGGACAGGTAAACGGACTCCTCTGCTCCGGGCGGAAAAATCAGATTCAAAGTCGCCCCCTCGCCGGCCCCTTCCCCCTTCTCCCATTCAAGCCCGCTCCCCGGCCACAACGGGTGCTGATGAAGCGAAACGAAGAAAACATCGGGGTCTTCCCAGAACACATTCTGCGTCCCGTTCCCGTGATGAACATCCCAGTCAACGATCGCGATCCGCCGGACCCCATGCTTTTCCTGCAGGTAGCGGGCCAGTATCGCCGCGTTGGCAAACAGGCAAAATCCCATCGACATGAATGGGAGCGCATGATGACCGGGAGGACGCATGGCGCAAAAAGCCGCCTGACATTCGCCGGACATCACCTCATCGGCGGCCGTGAGCGCCGCATCCACGGCCATGAGCGCCGCCTCATAGCTGCCCTCGCTGATAATGGTGTCCGACTCGTCCAGTCGCCGGTATCCACGCGCGTAGGCTTCTTGCACAAATTGATGATGCTCCGCTTCATGGACGCGAAGAATCCATTGCGCCGCATCATGGCGGACAATCGGTCTCACCTCGATGCCGGGCACATGCGCTTTCATTTTATCGGGGTGGAGCCGTTCGGCCCGGGCAATGCACTCGACATGCCTTCCCGTATCGTGTCGAAGGGAGCTTTCGTTCCAGTAATACGTCACCCGGTTCACGATATCGCTCTGCCCGGCGGTGGGAGGGACAGGGAGCAGAACTGAATATTAATGGAGGCGGACCCGGGGGTCGAGATATGAATACACGAAATCGACGGCCATATTGAGCGAGACGAATATCAGCGCCGTGATCGTCACCGAAGCCTGCACCAGGGGAAAATCTTTCGTGTAAACGGCTTGAATCATCAGACGCCCGATACCCGGCCACGCAAAGATCGTCTCGACAATCACCGCTCCGCCGAGAAGATGGCCAAACTCCAAGCCGATTATCGTCACGACCGGGATAAGCGAGTTTTTCAGTGCGTGGCCGTAAACAACAACGATGTCAGTCAAGCCTTTTGCCCGGGCCGTCCTGATGTAGTCCTGACCGAGCACCTCCAGCATGGAGCTGCGGATGACCCGGGTGTTCCGGGCCAGGGAATAAGTCGCCAGCGTAATCGAGGGCAGGATCAACCTTTCTATTCCCCCTCGCCCACTCACCGGCAACCAGCCCAACTGCACGCCAAATACCAGAATCAGCATGAGGCCCAGCCAGAATACGGGCATCGATTGGCCGAAGAGAGCGAATACCATCCCCCCGTGGTCATAGGCGGACCCTCTCTTGGATGCGCTCAGAATCCCCAGGGGAAGCGCCAGAACCACGGAAAGGACCAAGGCGACAAGAGCAAGCTCCAGCGTCGCGGGGATACGCTCGGCGATCAGCTCAAAGGCGGGCTGTCGAAACCGGAGACTTTCGCCGAAATCGCCGCGAACCGCCCGGCTGACATACCCCAGGTATTGGACGATCCAAGGCCTGTCCAAGCCCATATCCTTCCGAAGTTTCTGGACCTCCTCGACAGTCCAGTCCTCCCCGACCATCGTGTCCGTCGGGTCCCCCGAAAGAAACAGCACCGCGAAGGAGATAAAACTGACACCGACGACGACGACGACCGCCCGAACGGCTCTCCGCAGCAGATATGAACCCACTTTTTTCTCCCGGAGCCAGGCCGAGCGACTATTTCGCTTTTTTCAGAGTGACCGAGGGTAGATATATCCGCTCGTCGGGACGCGGAAACCACTTCACCCGCGGACCCAGCCCGTAAAAGTCGTACTGGTTCCACAGGAAAATCCAGGGTGCGTCCTCCTGAACGATATTTTGCATCCGGTAGCTGATTTTTTTCCGCTCGGCCGGATCGAAGGTCTGTCCCAGACGTTTGTAATTCTCGATAAACTCAGGGTTATTCCAGGCCGTCAGATTGGCGTAGAGATTGGGGCGCAATACCCCCAGGTCGAGTTCGGCATTGAAAGCCGAACTAAAACCGTGGAAGTACAGGGGCGAGAAGGCTTTTTTTCTCCGCCTGGAAAGAAAAACCGACCACTCCAGCGGATTGACCTCCACCTTTATCCCGACGGCTTTCAGATCCGCGGCAATCGATTCGCTCATCTCCACCCCTTTTAAATACCGGGAACCGGGGACATCCAGCTTCACCGCTACGGGGCTTCCATCTTTTTCCAGAATGCCGTCTCCGTCCGTATCCTTCAACCCGGCCTCGGCGAGAAGCGCCTTGGCTTTATTGGGATCATAGGGATAGGACTTGATCGACTCATCATTGTTGGGGGCGTTTACGATCGTAGCCAGGCGCGAACCATGACCGT
>CAMYJL010000215.1 GCA_947258645.1 uncultured Nitrospinota bacterium | reverse complement strand
CACGCAACATTTTGCCGAATCTTCTGGACGATAGTCCTGAAAAGCTCTTCCGGCTCCAGGGAGGAGCCAGCCGCCCTGGCAATTTCGTTGGCAAGTTCCAGATGCAACGAACGCTTCTCGGATTCACGGTAGAGCCTTGCATTTTCGATCGCAACGGCCACCCCATCCGCAAAGGCCTGTCCTAGGGAGAGCTTCTGGCCATCTATTTCCTGCGCGGAAGTCCAAAAGTAGAAGAGTACACCGATATTTCTTCCTTCCACCCGAAGGGGAAAAGCCGCCAAGGTCTTGTGTCCTTCGGCGAGATGGATCCGGCCGAAGACCGGATCGGCGGTTGCATCCGGGATGATCGTGGGTTCTTCTTTTTCCGAATTCGATACGTAGGCATGCCCGATGGGGAACGGTTCGGGCAGCGTTGCGACCCGGTCAACAAAATCGGCTGATATGCCCTTACTGACGAATAGACGCGGCTTCCCAGTCCGGGCCTCCGGCAACATCACGGAGCACCTGTTTGTCGCCATGACCCGCTCGCTTTCGGTCAAAACAGCCTGAACGATCTCGTTCATATCACGGCCTGAGATGATTTGCCGTAGCGAGCGCTGAAGGCTTTCCTGCCCCTCAATTCGGGATTCAAGCGCCTCCACCAATTTTGATTTTTCAATGGCGAGAGATGCGAGTTCTCCAAGGGCCTCGGCCAATTGGCGATCTTCCAAACAGTATTCGTACGCGGTGAGGTGATACAGGGCAAGGACCCCGAACACCTCCTTCCCCACAATGAGAGGAATCAGGCAGATTGTCTTGTGACCGGCCGCCCTCGTCGCATCGGCCGTAAGTACCCGGTTATCGAAATCGGGCTCGGACACCACTTCAAGACACCCGTCACGGAATATCCTGTCCGTGAAATGAGAAGCGTCTCGAGCACTCTCCAAGGCCTCAACGTATTCAGAGGGCAAGCGGTAGGACTGGAGAACTTCCCGCTCTATGGTATCTCCCATCCGAACCCGGCAAATCATTGACCGATCTGCCCCAAGGACCTGGCAGGATTCTTCACATATTGTGCGCAGAACCTGGATGGCATCCTTTTCTTCCAAAATCTTCCGGGCTGTGGACGCAAGAAGACTGTAACCAGAGACAGGATTTGTATCCGGAGAGCTTGACGCCGGCGATGCCGGCGCAAGACTCTGCGTGGGCGGATTCATTATCGATCTCCATACTTCACTATTTTCAGAAAATCCATAAAATCATTAATTAGTGGAATTTCCATAATATGGGATCTTATTCATATATTATTAAGCCATCCAAGACAATAAAGTCAACTTAATTAATATGAGCCATCTCGAAGCCCAGTCACCTGCTATATCCGGGTGGAATCGAGCCATTTTGGCACTGAATGAATTTCGTTTTTTTGAAATTCGAACGTTGAGGAACTGGCCTAGGTTGGGCTTGCTTCACCTCGCCTCCTTTCGGGCGCGATTCATTTTTTCATCCGATTCTCGAGCATGACGATATGGGCCTCCAGCCGGATGGCCTCATTGCGCCCGTAGGCTTCAAACGCCATCAGGTAGAACAATACTTCCCTCCATTTTGCATGACGAAAGCATATGCGCCGGCCAGCCTCTCCTTCGAATAGACCCGCCAGCACATCGCCTGGGCCAAGCGGCGGCCGGTCCGGCATCGTGCGAGTAATTTTGGGCCGGGGAGGAATGGAAAAATCCGGGGAGCCGGATCTCGGGCCAGGAACCGCACAACCCGCCAACAAAAGGGCGGCGAAAAGACCTAGCACGATGGCAATCCGATTGCGCAATTTTATCGCCAGTTCCGTTTTGTCCATTTGCGATTTTCCTTCCCAGCATAATGGCCGCTTTATCCATGGGGATTTCACCGATTCCCTTTCGTCCATATCCTTTTCCCAAAAAGGGCCGATGCCCCAAAGATCCCAAGACCCTCCCTTTCGACTCTACTCCTTCGTCGGGTAGAATCGGCTTCAGGTAATGTGGGGAAATTCGGATGCGATCTTTTGAGGCCGGTTCGCTTTCCGTCGATCGCTCTCGCGGGTTCGGAATGGAACACGGGGAGAGGAAATTCGCAAAAAAATTTGGATTTATTTCCGGAGATTTACTGCGAGAACCAAAAACGGCATCGAAACCATCGCTTTGGGGTGCTCTTGGCATATTCCCCCGTCCGGAATCCACGTAGGCGATACCGTTTTCAGGAACTGCCGCAAGCGGTTTTTGGACCTCGATCAAGGGAACATGAATCAAGCCACAATAGCTAAAGATATTCCTGACATTATTGGGGGAATTTGCATTTTATTTCCATTTCCCCACAACCTGACGAGGGTGATAGAATATCATCCTCTATCCTCATACAGGGAAAGAGAATCCGGCCGCTGCCTTGAAGGAGATGAATCATGAAACGCTGGATGTCGTTGGCCACCATTGTGCTGTTTTCTTTTGTGGTCGGATGTGCGAGGGACCAGGGCGGAATTTCAAAACAAACTGGAGGCGCCGTCCTCGGAGGAATCGCCGGTGGCGTTATCGGCTCCACAATTGGAAAAGGGCGCGGAAAAACCGTCGCGATCATTACCGGAACGGTCCTGGGCGCTTTGCTCGGCGGCTCGATCGGAAAGAAACTCGACGAGCGCGATAAACTGATCATGGCCAGAACCACCCAAAGCACTTTGGAAACTGGCCAGTCGGGAAGAACAACCAAGTGGCGGAATCCGGACTCAGGAAACGAAGGGGCAATCACCCCTCAGCCCTCCTACAAGTCCTCGAGCGGACAAGATTGCCGTGAATTCACCCAAACGATTTACGTAGGGGGAAAGTCAGAAACAGCCAAGGGCACCGCCTGCCGTAACCCGGACGGCACATGGAGGATCATCCGCTAACGGGAAACGCCCTCTTGCCTTTTTTCTACATGCGCACATGCAGGGAAGGAAATTCTGATGAAAAAAATCGCCGTTGTCCTGTTTTTGGGAATTGCTCTGACCTTTCTGCCGGCAGCGAATCCGGTATTCTCTCCCGAACCCGCCTACGCCGCGCAAATGCGGTCGGCGAACGCTGGAACGGGAGATGTTTTGCTGGACGTTCTGATCGTGCGGCCATTCCACTACATCGTTCTGGCGGGTGCCTTGATTTCCTATCCGTTCGCATACCTGCTGGACCCGCTGTTCGGTGATAATCCGGACCGCCTGAAAAGAAACTGGATCGATGAACCTTACAGCAATGCCGTCGATAGACCATTGGGGAACTTCAACTGGACGCCCAGATAACCCCCATTGGCCGGCTTAACGGAAAACCCATGAAGGCCACTTGTATGAAAAAAATAATTGTTTCTCTTGTCATCGCCCTCAGTTTGATGTCGGCTCCCGCCTCCGTCTTTTCCGCCGAAAGCGGAGAGTTCGACAGGAACAGCAGGAGCTTGGAAATCTTCTGGGATGTGGTCGCCGTTCGGCCCGTGGCGTATCTCGCGATGGCCGCCGCCGCCATCGTATATGTTCCCGCGGCTCTCATCACCTTGTCAGCCGGAAACGATATCGAGCCTGTCCAGGAAGTTCTCTTGAAAGATCCATACGAATATGCGGTCACGCGACCGATTGGACAGTTCGATTAAGCGCCGGTTCTCCCGACATCGAATCAGCAACGCCCTCCGGTGAACCTCCCCGGAGGGCGTTGCTGCTTTCGGAGAACGGAACACCTGCATCCGGCGGCCGGGCGATTTCATCTACGCCATCCTCGGCGACGCCCCGGTGGACAAACTCCGCACCCTCTCTCTCCCCATCACCCCGCCGGGGGAGAAGATGTAAAAAGCCGCTTTTCGGTCATTATTCCTCCCGGCCCTGCACGCCCCCGGCCCGCCACTCGAGGTCGGCCGGGAAATCGGTCTGCATCTTCCGGATGAACGCCAGGATATCCTCCCGACGGAAGCGCAGGCTCTTGAAGGAAGGGTTGCCCGCGTCTCCCCCCTCTCCGCGCGCGGAGGGGCGGCGCAGATAGACCGGCCGGAGGCAGGGCGATTCGCCCGCACAGTCCTCGGCGACGATGAGATCGACGGTGCGGACGCTCTTGTAGCCGAGCACCTTTGCCAGCATGGCCTTGGTCAACAACGCCTCCTCGGCGAGTATCTGCGTCGCCGGCCGCGTGTCCGGAAGACTCCACGCAGGCGGAGAACTGTTTTTTCCACGGCTCTTTGTTTTTGCTGTTCCGTTTTCCATATGCGTCCCTCCAACATTTGCGTAAAAAATCTTGAGAAAAACTGGGTAGATGGCAAACACCTGTGCGGGAGCGTCAGGCGACGGCTTCTTTCAGGGGGCGGATGCGGCAGTCCCCGCGCCGCGCCTTTCGCGAGCGGAGCGCCTCCTCGGCGCGGGCCTCCGCCGCCTCGCGGCAGGGGTAGATCTGGGTCACGAGGCAATCGCGCCTGCAATCACGGTAGGTCAGGACGGCGCCGTCGGCAGGCAGTTCGAACCCCTCGTCCATCAGGTCGCGAAGGCAACGCTCGTGGATGCCGATGTAGGACGCATGATCGTTCATGGTGAAACCTCCTCTTGCCGACCGATGGCGGCGGATGGCGTCCGATCCGGGAAGGGAAAGAAGCCCGGGCGGCCTGCGCGATGCTGGATTGGGGGTGGGCTCCAGGTGGGCCGCCGGAAAAAGGCGGAAAATGCCGCCTTCCGTCGGTATCGGGGTGGGATCATGGAGGGATTTTGCGGGACAGGCCGCCCGGACCGTGTCCATAACGCATTCAAAATAAAAAAGTTATCCCTTTTTCTTCCATTCGATTCACCAACCGGACAGAAGGAATCATTCGGGTTCATGACGGTCTCCTTTTCATCTCTCCCCCCCGCGCCCCTGCGAACGAAGGAGAATATAAAGCGAAAATTATATGTAAATAGATACATAGTCAATGAATAATTGGCTCGATTTATATATATCTGTGGATACTCCGGGAACCCATTTAAACTCAGTTATTTATTTTCGGCCCGAAAATCGGGCCGGGTTCGAAATACTCCCCGTAGAACACCGTTTCAGTAATAGGCGCATCTGTTTTAATCTTCTCCTCATTCTGACAAACGCCCCTCCCTCTCAGAAAAGGGATGATGGAAGGCACGAACGATGTCCTCTCCATCAGGCATGAGGCCTGTATGAAAATAGTTCGATGGCTCCGCATCCTGTTCGCGGCAGCCCTATGCACAGGAGTTTCCTTCCAAGCCGACGCCGCCGCGCGCCTCGACCGCCAGCCCGCCTCGGCGGCCGATCTCGCCGAAACTCAGGGAAAAAAAGACGCCGGGAAAAAATCCGAAACGCCCTCCGCGAACGAGCCCGCCGTGCTCATCGACTGGTACCAGGCGCGCGCGCATTGCGCCGCGCAGGGAAAACGCCTTCCCAGCGCACAGGAATGGATCGCCGCCTGCGAGGCGGGCGAGATCGAGTTCCCCTGGTGGATATGGGAGTGGACCTCGACCGAGGCCGGGGGCGGCGAGTCCGGCTTCAAGCTGCTCTGTGGTCCCGGCAGGTCCACCTGCGGCTGCACCCACGCCTACGACCCCACCTGGTCCAACGAGGTCAAGGGCTTTCGCTGCGCCAAGCCGCTTCCCAGCGTCCGGCGGAAGGAGAACACCGGAAACCGCTGAGACGAAGGCTGCGGACAGGCGTTCGGCCCTGGTGGGTCGAGCCCGGTAAACTTGATGAATAAACTGAATCGCAGGATGCCCATTTGATGATCCGAAAAACGCTTTTCCCCCGAAAACTCTGCTCCCCCCGCTGCGGGCCCGCCTCCCTCGTCGGGCTGGCGCTCCTGCTGGCGCTGGTCACCGGCGTCATGGCCGATCTTCCTGGGGGGCTTTTCCGCCCTGTGAGCATTTTCCCTTTCCGGGATCGCCCGGCCCGTCTGATCCCGATTCGCGGCCTCGGCTTCGTGACGGGAGAGCTCAGCGACCTTGTGGCTCTCGCCGTGGTTTTTGAGGGGCAGACCCTTCGCGTCGAGAGCAGCAACCTGCAGATCGACCCCCCTCTCTCGGGGACAATCGCCGACTTTCTCCGATCCGAAGGCCCGGCGATACGCTGGGCTACCTCCTCGCCCGCGAGGAGTGGATCGATTTCGGCTTCATCGAACCAAACGGAAGAGTTTTTCTGTCGGGAATAGATCCCGTTAATCCGTAGGCAAAAGGAGAGATGAGAAGATCCGGAAATTCCTCGTCCGGGGCAGATCGCTCGTCGCCTTCATCGTCAACTTAGACGGGTTTGACCTCGCCGTTGCGTCGAATCAGCGCACCGCCAGAACCCCCGTTCCGGGGACCGTGCGGAAATTCCTCGACGCGACACCCGAGCCTTAACATTACGACCTCTTCGAGGTGCGCAACAAGGCCGAAAAGATCCTCGGCTACCTCCTGATGCACGGAGAAAGGGTAGAAGGCACCTTCCTCGACAACGATGAAGAGGTATCCATCAATGTCATGGAGGTAGAGACCCCCTGGCGATCTCCCCGTCACCCGCCCCGCCGTGACTTTCCGGCGGCATTCCTGATACGATTTCGATCATCCAACGACAGACGGTTCCTCCATATTTCCAGGAAGAATCAGAAGGAGAGGTACGATGCCGTTTTATAAAATATCCGAAATGGAAGGGAAAAAATCCGATGTGGGGCCCGCGATAGGTAAATCGGTCGCGGGCGAGCTGATGAAGTCGGGCGTCGTGACCTATCAGGACGGCGAGGGCCCGCCGCCCCACTTTCACCCCAACGAGGAACAGTTCATGCTCGTCATGGAAGGAAAGATGCGGATGGCCCTTGGCGACGAGGAGCGGGTCATCGAGCGCGGCGACCTGATCCACATCCCCCGGAATACGCGCCACGGCGTTTGCGCCGTGGGCGGCCCGGCCATCTTTTTCGCCGTGAAGAGCCCGGCCGGAAATGGAAACCTGGACCAGGACTACAACGAGGCGGACGACGCCGAGGAAGTCATGGCGCGTCTGAGCGGGAAATAAAATCGTTCATCCAGAAGGAGTCTCCCATGCCGTTCTACAAAATTTCCGAGATGGAAGCGAAAAAATCGAACGTGGGCCCCGCGATGGGAAAATCGGTGCCGGGCGAGTTGATGAAATCTGGCGTCGTCACCTATCAGGACGGCGAGGGGCCGCCTCCCCACTTCCACCCCAACGAGGAGCAGTTCATGCTCATGCTCGAGGGAAAGATGCGGATGGTCCTCGCCGACGAGGAGCGGGTCATCGAGCGGGGCGACCTGATCCACATCCCCCGAAACACCCGTCACGGCGTCCGCGCCCTGGGCGAGGCCACCTTTTTCGCTGTCAAGAGCCCGTGCGGGAACGGCGACCTGAGCCAGGACTATAACAAGGCCGAAAACGCCGACGAACTCATGGCCAAGCTGAACAAGGATTAGGGAGGACGCGCGAAGCATGGTCGTCAAGGCGATACGGAACAAAACCTGGTTCGCCTATTTCCCGAACGATTACAGGTGGTCCTACAATATCGTCATCGCGATGGCGGCAGCTTCGGCGGGGGGTTCGGACATCGGCGAGATCGATCAGATCTGCCGCCGACTCGCCCGGAACGTCGGCAACGATACCCTCTGGTTCCGCGAATGGACCCGCATGGCGGACCGGCTTCGCAAGAGCGCGATAGCCGAGGAGCGGAGGGGACACCGCCTTTCCGCCGCCGCCTTCTACAAGCGCGCCTCGAACTACTATCAGGTAGGCGACCGCTTCCGTTTTCCCAAGGACAAAAAGGCGATGGACGCCTACCGGAAGTCCATCGACTGCTTCAAACGCTTCGCCCGCCTGATCGACCGGCCCCGGATTGAACCCGTGGACATCCCCTTCGAGGGGAAAAAGAAACTCGCGGCCTACTTCGTTCCGGCCGAAAATACGAGAAAGGCGAAGCCGCCCGTCGCCGTCCTCTACAACGGCTTCGATGGAACCAAGGAGATGAGCCTCGCCTGGGCGGCGGACGCGCTGACCCGGAGGGGGGTGAGCTGCCTCGTCGTGGACAGCCCGGGCGTGGGGGAATCCATCCGCTTCCGGAAGATTTATCTGCGCCACGACTACGAGGTCGCGGGCGCGGCCGCGCTCGACTATCTCGAGAAACGGCGGGACGTGAACGCGAAGCGGGCCGCCATCGTGGCGCCGAGCCTAGGCGGCTACTACGCGCCGAGAACGGCCAGCATGGAACCGCGCTTCAAGGCCTGCGTCGCGTGGGGGGCGATCTGGGACTATCACGCCACCTGGAGCCGCCGGATCAAGGCCGCCTTCCGCTCCCAGCTCCCGGTGCCGGGCCACCATCTGACCTGGAGCTTCAACGTCAAGACGCTGGACGAGGCGCTGCAGAAACTCGAGGGCTTCCGCCTCGACGGGGTCGTCCAGAAAATGCGGTGCCCCTTCCTCCTCATCCACGGAAGCGATGATCAGCAGATACCCATGAAGGACGCCCGCGCGCTTTTCCGGGCGGTGGGATCGAAGGACAAGACGTTCAAGGTATTTGACGGCACCGACGGCGGCGCGCAGCACTGCCACCTCGACTACATCTCCCCCGTCGTCCATTTCATGGGGGACTGGCTCCAGGAAAAGCTCGGGGGGTGAGACGGGTCCGGCAGAGAACAGCCGCTACGCGGCCTCCAGGGGACGGATTTTCTTCTCGATTTTCGGCCAAGTTTCGCGAATGGCGCATTCCAGTTCGTAGTGCGACTGCAGGTTCATCCAGAACTCCGGCGTCGTCCCGAAGTACTTGGACAAACGCAGAGCCGTGTCGGCCGTGATGCCATTCCTTCCGTTGACGATGTAATTAACGCGCTTCGCGGGTACGTCAATGTCGCGGGCCAGTTTGTTCTGGCTAACGCCCAGAGGTTTCATGAACTCTTCCTGAAGAATCTCTCCCGGATGGATGGGAACCAGTTTCTTGGCCATCCTTTTCTCTCCTTTCAGCGGGCTACGTTCCTAATGGTAGTCCACGATTTCCACATCGTAAGCA
>CAMYJL010000214.1 GCA_947258645.1 uncultured Nitrospinota bacterium | reverse complement strand
AGAGAAAATGTCGTCCTGCCGCCGATCACACCCCTCATTTTCCGGACGCCCAAGGAGGCCGGAACGAGCCCCGCGAAGGGTGCGATTTCGATCGGATCGATGACGCCGGCACCAGAGACCGAGAGCCCTCCTTTTTTCTTTTTTCGGTCACGCGAGAGCGCCAGTTTGAGATCGACTTTTTTATTTTTCGGGATGTCCTTTTTCTTCAGGTCAAGGCCCGAGGCTGCAGCGGCGATGCGCGCGGCGGCGGCGATATCGGAAATCTTCATTTCGAGATTCGCCTCGTCCCGGCCCGAGACGTTCCACCTCGCCTTTTTCGCGAGGCGGGCCGACCCGAAGGGAAGGGTCACATCAAGGCTCGCAACCTCGGCGCCATCGTTTTTCAGGTCGTAGGTTCCTTCGGTGCGGACCTCGATGCGACTCAATCCGAGAGGGCGCCACTTCTCTTTCGGATTGTTGCGGATATCGGCCGAGACGGACTGGCCCCGGAGGTTGACCTTCCATCCCGCCCGCCAGGCGGCCGAAAAAGAGACCTCCGCCTCTCCGCTCAATTTTCCCCGGATGCGCCGCGCGTTTTCCAACCGCGGGATGATGGCGGCGTAAGAACCGATCGCCATCGACGAGAATTTGATCGAGGAGACGGCCCCAAAATCCTCCCCCTTCCGGCGATCGCGGGTGGCGGAAACGGAAAGAGCCGCTTCCCCACCGCCCTTCACGTCCCCGAGAGGGAGGGGGATGAAGGGATCGGCCCACTTCAACGCCACACCCGCGTCCTGAAGCTTCACGTCCAGATGAATCTCGTCTCTCCCCGCCCTATTCCAGATCGACAGCTTTTTCAGGTTCACCCGCGCAAAGGGGAGGCCCATCGAGAGCGTCTCTATTTCGGCGGATCCTTCTTTCAAGGAAAAACTTCCCTTCGACTTGAGCCGGAGATTCGCCAGCGACTTCCGGCGCCACTTTTCGGATTCCGAAATTTGAACCTCTGCGCCGAGGCCATCGGCGTTCAGATCGAGATCCCAGGTCAAATTGTTTTCGTTCGAAAAGGAGACCGTCGCCTTGCCGCCCAGCATTCCGCTCAGGGGGCGAACACCGCTGACGGGCGGGGCGAGCCGAAGGAAAGGCATGACGTCAAAAGGCGTGAATGTGGCATTGCCCCGGAAGTATTTTTTGCCAAGATCGAAGATTCCTTTCGCCACGAACTCGACCGCTCCGGGCTCGGAACATTTGCCCGCTGCCTCGATCGGCAGGAAATCGGCCGGGATGAGCTCGTCAATTTGCGCCCTTTCGAAACTGCATTTCGCGCGGAATGCGGGCATCCCGCCGAAAGCGACGGATTCAAAATTCACCTGGACGTTCCGAAGCTCCACGTCCTCGACAACGACGCGAAATCCGGACACCGGACCTTCCCCGCTCCCTTCCGGAGCCGCCTCGGCCTCCGAGACGCCGATCAGCGAGGCCAGCCCCCTCGCGCGCCCGGGGAGAACAGCGCGGGCATCCTTTCCCTTGCCGATGCGATCGATGATGTCCTGAAAGCTGAAACGCCCCTTTTCGTCCCGCGACGCGCTGACCTGGACGCCGGTGAGAGTGACACCGAGGACGCTCAATTTCTTATAGAGAAGGGCCATCGGGTTGATCAGAATGTCGATTTCGTTCACGCGAAGGAGAGGCGGTCCTCCCCCTCCCGGCGCGCCGGATTTTTCCTCGACGACGAGCCCCGAAGCCTTAACCTTGAAAAGCCCGATGGAAAGCTCCTTGATCTGGAGCTTGCGGCCGAGGAATTCCCGGCCCTGCGCGAGGGCCAGATTTTTCATTTGCTCGGAAGAGAGAAACAATCGGACGGCCAGGGCAGCCCCGCCCACCAGCACCGCCAGCACGGCGATGACCCCGATGGTCCACTTGAGAAATCTGCTCATTCGAAAAATGTCCCCCCGGCAGGGTATCACTGAGCTTCGGGATACTACGGGGATAGCGGCCCCCATTTTTTACGGCACATTCGCCCAGATTACAATGCCCGGAGGGAACGGTTTTCAGGCTCCGGTGTCCTTAAAGGCCTTGGGAAGGGGAAATGATGTTATATAAAGACTTGAACCTTCCGCCCGGCTGTCCGATCCGCCGCCCTAATACGGCTTCTTCGCCTGAAAAAAAATAAAAGGGTTCCGGAAATGACGGAAGCATCGAATACCGCATCCCCGACATCCCGGGAAGTTGCGCCGTTTTGATGAACGGGCGGCGGCGCGGGATTGAGGTTTTCTCGTGGTGTTTCTACGACTTCGCCAATTCGGCCTACCCCACCCTGATCGTCACCGTCGCCTACAGCGTTTATTTTAAAAAAATTGTCGCGGGAGGCGGGGGCGGCGGGGATTTCCTCTGGGGAATATCGCTTTCCATCGCCATGATCATCACCTCGCTCATCTCCCCTCCCCTCAGCGCCGTCGCCGATAGCGCGGGATTGCGAAAACGGCTCCTCCTCGCCTTCGCCGCCCTCTGCGTCATCGCCACGGCCCTCCTGACCACCGTCAAGGCCGGTATGGCCGCCGTCGGAATGGCGCTCTTCATCGCCGCGACGATCGGCTTCGAGGGCTCGCTCATTTTCTACAACGCTTTCCTGCCGGAAATCTCCACACCCGCCACCATCGGCCGGGTCAGCGGCTGGGGTTGGGGGCTAGGCTACTTCGGCGGCCTGCTCTGCCTGTTCCTGGTCAAGCCGCTGCTCGCGGGGGGATTCAGCCCCGAAAACCTCCCCCTCTTCCGGGCCAGCTTCTTCGCCGTCGCCGTTTTTTATGCGGTGTTCACCCTGCCCGTCGTCTTCTGGCTCCGCGAGTCCCGGCCCGCCGCGCGGGAAAATGGAAACTTCCCCTCACCCGGAGAGACAACTTCATTGATCCGATCCGTCCGGGAGGCGTTCCGCTCCCTGCTCGAAACCTTTCACGAACTTCGCCGCCGCGAGGGTGCACTCCGATTCCTCCTCGCGTTCTTCATCTACAATGACGGAATCGTGACCGTGATCTCGTTCAGCTCCATCTACGCCGTAACGACCCTGGGTTTTTCGATGGCCGAGACGCTCGAGCTCTTCATCGCAGTGCAGGTCTCGGCGGGCGTGGGCGCGCTGGCGCTGGGCTATCTCGCCGACGCCTGGGGGGAGCGAAAGACCGTCCTCCTCACGCTTGCTAACTGGTGCATCGTCGTGATCGTGGCCTACCTGACCGGATCGAAATCGACGTTTTTCGCCGTATCGATCCTCGCGGGTTTCTCGCTGGGCTCGTGCCAGGCGGCAAGCCGCTCGCTGATGGCCCGCTACATCCCGCCGGGGGGGACAACCCAGACCTACGCCTTCTACGGCCTCTGCGGAAAGATGAGCTCGATCATGGGCCCGCTCGTCTTCGGCGGGGTATCGGCAGCGACGGGCGACCAGCGGACGGCCATTCTCTCCGTCCTCCTCTTTTTCCTGATCGGGGGGGCGCTCCTCTGGTCCAACCCCGAGCCCGGGGACGCCGGGGCGGGATAATTCGGCTCCCCTGTTGCCCTTCCGCCCGCCGGAACGTAAAACGAAGGCTGCGCGGCGGGCAAACCTGCCCGGGCATCGGACCTTCACACGCATGACGCGGGGCCGGAATAAATGGGCGAGAGCTTCCGGGATCAGATTGTCGAGCGCCTTCAGATCAACCTCGTGGAGGAGAACATTCCGAAAGAGAAACTCCAGGCGCTGGCCTCGGACGTGATGTATATACTCGATCAGATGATGGACAGCCGCCAGTTCGGCTCGGCGGTGCGGCAGATCCTCCAGCGCTACGCCGAAGAGTGGTCGGAGCATGCCTCGCGCAAGCTCCTCGAGCCCGATGGAGACGGCGCGGCCGGTGTCGTGTATGAAATGCTCGAGCGCCAGGGGAGGAACCGCGCCCTCCGCGCCCTGCAGCGCGTCATGATGGACGTCCTCGAAGGCCGGGAGCGCCCGCTCGACGATCTCGATTTTTTCGGGGACGAGGAAGAAGATTGATACCAGCCAATCGATACAGATTTTGTGAGGAACGAAACGCATGAATGAAATCGTCAGGGTCCGCTTCGCGCCATCGAACACGGGCCACCTTCACGTCGGCGGGGCGAGAACGGCGCTCTTCAACTGGTTTTTCGCGCGCCACCACGGCGGCACGGCCATCCTCCGCGTTGAGGACACGGATCGCGAGCGCTCCACAGAAGCGTACTACGACGCCATCCTCGAGGCCTTCGACTGGCTCGGGCTCGAATGGGACGAGGGCCCCTACCGTCAGACCGAGCGAATGGATATCTACACCGAGGCAGCGAAGAAACTCCTCGCCTCGGGAGACGCCTACCGCTGCACCTGCACGCCCGACGATGTGGAGGAGATGCGCAAGAAGGCCCGCGCCGAGGGAAAATCGCCCAAATACGACGGCACCTGCCGCGGGCGCTACGACAAAGATCCCGATCGGCCCTTCTGCCTGCGCCTGCTGACACCGGACGAGGGCGAGACCGTGGTGGCCGATCTCCTCACGGGAGAGGTCTCCTTCCCGAACGAGCAGCTCGACGACATGGTGATCGTCCGCACGGACGGCACGCCCACCTACAATTTTTGCGTCGCCGTCGATGACGCGGACATGAAGATCACCCACGTCATCCGGGGAAACGATCACCTCTCGAACACGCCCAAGCAGCTTCTTGTCTACAAAGCGCTGGGCGAGCCCCCGCCCCGCTTCGCCCATATCTCGATGATTCTGGGCACGGACAAGAAGCGCCTCTCGAAGCGCCACGGGGCCACGTCGGTCCTCGAGTACCGGCGGGCCGGTTTTCTGCCCGAGGCGCTCATCAACTACCTCGTCCGCCTCGGCTGGAGCCTGGGCGATCAGGAGGTGTTCACCCGAGATGAGATCATCGAGAATTTCTCCATCGAAAACCTGAACCGCTCGGCCGCCGTCTTCAACCCCGAGAAGCTCCTCTGGCTGAACCAAGAGTACATAAAGACGGGCGACGCCGGGCGGCTTCTCGCGCTGCTGGAAGATCGGCTTCATGAACGCGGGTTGGACACCGCTCTGCTCTCCCGGGAGGCGCGGCTGGCCCTCGTCGAGGAGCTCCGTACCCGCGCCCAGACCATCGAGGAGATGGCCGACGGCGCGCGGATCTTCTTCACCCCCGAGGTGGAGTACGACGAGAAGGCGGTGGCCAAGTTCCTCAAGCCCGGAATCGCAGCGCCTCTGATAAAAGTGCGCGATGCGCTGGCGGGCGTGGAGCCGTTCGCCGCCCAAGGGGTCAAGACAGCTTTCGAGGAGGTGCTCGAGGCCGAGGGGCTCAAAATGGGAAAGCTGGCCCAGCCCGTCCGCGTGGCGGTGACAGGCGGGACGGTGAGCCCCGGGATCTACGAGACGCTCTGCCTGCTTGGCAAGGACCGATCCCTCTCGCGTCTCGACGCGGCGCTCGGGAAGATCGGAGACTGAAGCAAGCCGAACGAAATGAAAAAAGCGAAAATTTGGGCGCTTTTCCGCCAGAACTCTTGACGGAATCCGGGCATCCGGTTAAGAAAGAGGTCGATTGTGAGTTACTGTACCGCCGATTGTTCCAGGTTTCATGAACGTTGGGGGATCGTCTAGCGGCAGGACACCAGACTCTGGATCTGGGAACCATGGTTCGAATCCATGTCCCCCAACCACTCTATTTCCTATTTTCAAATCTTGTGAATCATGTTTCAGGTTCTTCGCCAAAGTCCCGGAATTACGGGGCGTAGCGCAGATGGAAAATCCTCTCTTCTCCAGAGAGACTTTTCTCTCCCGGATTCTTCACTCCAAGTACCCAAAAATCTCCGCGGGCCTTTTTCATAGTCCCACTCGGGGGACTTCCGTGCCATTGTATTGCGTATACAAAGCGGGTTTTGAGGATTCGGCGAGCAGATGATTCCTCAAAGAAGCGATGGATCAATTTTTTGGGGGGGGGTTGGCCTGACTCAGATTAGATAAATCTCAGTGCTTTTCTTTGCTCTTTCCAATCGAGCGGGAACCGTGTATCCCGCATCAGGCGGGACGCGGTGAGCCCTGGCGGCTGGCGGCCATCAAGAATGGCTTTCGTGATATCGGGGGCGAGGAACGTGAGCCTCACGAGGCGGGTAAAATAAGAGTTTTCCACGCTCTCGCGTTTGGCGACTTCCCTCAGGCTCGCGCCGCCGCCCGAGATGA
>CAMYJL010000213.1 GCA_947258645.1 uncultured Nitrospinota bacterium | reverse complement strand
TGATGAATAAGGAGAAACCAGATTGAGCGATGTGAAAGATGTCGTCGTTTATTCTTCGAGCACCTGAACCCCCTGCAAGGCAGTGAAAGAGTTTCTTTCACATCACGCGATTCCGTTTGTTGAGCACCTGGTGGATCAGAGCGCGGAAGCCTTGGAAGCGTTCAAAAAGACCGGCAGCCGCGGGACGCCGACGATCATCGTGGGCGATGAGATGGTACTCGGTTTCGATCGCGGGAAGCTTGAAAGCCTCCTGGGGATCGGCGGCTAAAAAGTGGGAAGCGAATCAATGAATGAAGAACGGCGGCTCCTCTGTCCCGGTTGCGGGAAGATGATTCCCGTCCCGGCGGGAGTCGGGCCCGGCGACTTGATCGATTGCCCTTACTGCGCGGGCATCAAATTGCGGCTTGTCGTGGAAGACGGGAAAGAGGTTCTCCGCCTGGTGCAGATGGTGACGTGCCCCGCCTGCGGCGAGCGGTTTCCGTTTGACGACGACACCCCCGAGGGAACGTTTGTCGAGCTCTGCGGCGTGGAGTTTAAGCTGACCAGGGAGTTCGGCGCGTTTGCGCTGGAGGCCACCGGCCGGGGTTGAGCCCGATCGGTGGGCGGCAGGCGCATTCCGGCGGGGAATGTGGATTTTCCGTCCCGCCGTTTCCTCTGGAAGGATGGGGACTTGAAAGACGGCAAGCTGTTGAAGACGGGAATCGTCGGAACCGTGGTGACGGCGGTTTGTTGCTTCACGCCGGCTCTCGTCATTCTGATGGGCCTGATCGGTTTGTCCGCCTGGACGGGCATGCTGGATATGGTTCTTTTTCCGTTGCTCGGGTTGTTCCTGGCCATTATGGTTTTCGCGATTTTACGGAAGAAAAAGGCGGCTTGATTTTTGCCCCGTATTGACTCTGCTCTTGCCGCAGGCGTTCCACTTTTCCCGGATTGTCACGGGCAGGTTTTCGCCGGAGGATGATCGCTATGGGTTCACTGACTATCGGTAAGCTCGCCCGTGAGGCGAGTGTGAACGTCGAGACAGTGCGCTATTACGAACGGCGCGGCCTGATCGATCGGCCCAGCGAGCGCCGGGGGGCGTTTCGCGTCTATCCCGACGAGGCCGTCACCCGTATTCGAAGCATCAAGCGGGCGCAATCGCTCGGGTTTTCCCTGAAGGAGATCAAGGAGCTCTTCGATCTTCGCCTGGATGAAAAAGCCCGTTGCGGCGATGTGATGACCCAGACCGAGCGGAAGCTGGAGGAGATTGACGGCAAGATTCAGTTGCTCCGGCGGGTGGAGCGGGAACTCCGGAAGCTCATCGCCGCCTGCGAAGAAGAGAAATCACTCTGCGATTGTCCGATCATCGAAGCCCTGGACGAGGGCTGGGAGGAAGCGTCCGAGACGGCCCTGGACGGGGCGTTTTGCGAGTGAAGACATCCTTTCTGGGCAAGGCGCTCCTGGGCGCGGCGTTCTTCACCTGCCCGTGCCATCTGCCGATCTATCTCGTCCTCTTCGGCGGGACGGCGCTGGGCGGATACATGGCGGAGAACAAGATACTGGCCGTGGGTGCGCTGACGGCGGTTTTTTTCTTTTCCCTCCTTTCCGGGTGGAAAATCGCTTGGGCGCGCGGCTAGGCTGCGCACTCCGCTTGGCACGAAATAGGGCCGGTGCTAGAATCCCCCCGTTTTGTGGTCTCTTGTCTGCTCCGGGCCTGGATGCCGGTTCACGGTCGCCTTCATACATGTCAGCCGAAGGAGTTGGATTTTGGCGAACAGAGATTTTGAGATCATCATTGTGGGCGCGGGTCCGGCGGGCCTGACCGCGGGTCTTTATGCCGGCCGCTCCAAGCTGAAGGTGGTCTGCTTCGAGAAGCTGGCCCCCGGCGGCGAGATTCTCAACACCGAGCACGTCGAGGATTACCCCGGTTTTGAACTGATCGGCGGCCCCGAGCTGGCCCAGAAGTTCACCGATCACGCGATGAAGTTTGGCCTTAAAATTGAGATGGAAGAAGTCGAGGAGGTCCGCAAGGACGGCGACGATTTTGTCGTTAAGACCGACATGGGCGAGTATCGCGCCGGCGCTGTGATCTATACGCCGGGCGGCTACCCCCGCAAGCTCGAAATTCCCGGCGAGGAGGAATATGCCGGAAAGGGCGTGAGCTACTGCGCCCTTTGCGACGGCGCCTTCTTTCAGGACGAGGTCATCACCGTCATTGGCGGCGGAAACAGCGCGGTCGAAGAGGCCCAGTTCCTCACAAAATACGGATCGAAGGTGTATCTTGTGCACCGCCGCCAGGGGTTCCGGGCGCATGCCGTCGCGCTGGACAAGCTTAAAGATAACGACAAGGTCGAATTCATCCTCGACAGCGTGGCCGAGGAGGTCGTCGGCGACGATAAAGAGATGAAGGCGCTTCGGGTCAGGAACGTGAAGACCGGCGAAACGACGGAGGTTGCGGCGAACGGGCTGTTTGTATTCATCGGCTTCATCCCGAATACCGACCTGATCAAGGATCCCGTGGAGAAAGACGAAAGTGGGTTCATCATCACCGATCAGAACATGGAGACGAACATTCCGGGTCTTTTCGTCGCTGGCGACTGCCGCAGCCAGCTCATTCGGCAGATCACCAACGCCTGCGGAGACGCCACGACGGCGGCCGTCGCGGCCGAAAAATATCTGGAAGCCCAGGAAGATGCGAAGAAAAGTTCGGCCGCAGCCGCGGCCTCGTGATATCATTATCCTCCGGATGAGCGGAGGTGAAGAGTTGGAGATTATCAGATGCAATTATCCGCGGCGCTGAGGCGGTTTTTTCTGTTCGATATCATCAAGGGTATGACGATCACGATCCGCCATATCGTCAAGAAGCCGGTTACGCTCCAGTATCCCGACGAGCGCTGGGAGACGGCCGAGCGGTTCCGGGGCTTCCTGGGCCTCACGCGCGACTTCAAGACCGGCGAGGAGAATTGCATCGGCTGCCTCAATTGCGAGAAGGCCTGCCCGGTGGACTGCATCACCATCGTCACCGACGGCAAGGGCCGCGGAATGTTCGCTCACGAGTTTTACATCGACTACATGCGCTGCATGTACTGCGGTCTATGCACCGAGTCCTGCCCGACCACGCCGAAATCCATCGTTCATACGCATCAGTACGAGACGACCGGATTTTTCCGGGACGATCTCGTCTATGAAAAAGAACGCCTGTACGACGTCTGGGAAAAAGAGGTGAACTATCGCGGGCCCCGTCCCTGGGGCAAGTTCTTTGGCCTCCGGGCCCAGGAAAACGAGATGCGGCCGGCCGAGCCCGAGACAGAAGCCGCCGCTTCCACTGACTAGCCCTCCTCTCGCCGGGACATGCTTTGAGCTTCTTCACGGCAGATTTCGACGAAATTCGATCCGGAAAGATAACGGATGTCTATTTCGAGCGCGCCCATCGCGTCCTCGAGGCCAAGAACATCCGAAAGCATGTGCGCGCCGAGTTCATGGCCAAGTCCATGCCCTCCGGCTGGGGGGTGTTCGCCGGGCTCGAGGAAATCCTCACCCTGCTCGAAGGTCTTCCCCTGAACGTCCGGTCCGTCCCCGAGGGGACGGTATTCCGGCCCTTTCAGCCCGTGATGGAAATCGAGGGCATTTACAACGATTTCGACGTGCTCGAAACGCCGGTCCTGGGCCTGATGTGCCAGTCCAGCGGAATTGCCACCAAGGCCGCGCGCTGCCGCATCGCCGCGGGAAACATGCAGCTGATCAGTTTCGGCGCCCGTCGGATGCACCCGGCCGTCGCGCCGATGGTCGAGCGTGCCGCCTACGTCGGCGGTTGCGATGGCGTCGCGTTGGTGAAGGGCGCCGAGCTCCTCGGCCTTCCGCCGACGGGAACGATGCCCCATGCGCTCATCATTGTCATGGGCGGCCTTGTCCCAGCGGTGAAGGCGTTCGACGAAGTGATCGAGCACGACGTGCGCCGCGTCGCCCTGGTGGACACGTTTCAGGACGAAAAATTCGCGGCGCTCGAGGCTGCCCGGACGCTGACGGACCGCCTGTTCGCCGTTCGGCTCGACACGCCCGGCTCACGGCGCGGGGATTTTGGCCAGATTCTCCGGGAGGTTCGCTGGGAGCTGGATCGGGCGGGATACCCCCATGTCAAGCTGTTCGTGAGCGGGGGCCTCGACGAGAAAAAAATCATGGAACTCAGGGGCAGTGTTGATGGCGGCTTCGGCGTCGGAACCGCCATCAGCTCCGCCGCCACAATCGACTATTCAATGGATATCGTCGAAGTCGAGGGGGAAGCAGTCGCCAAGCGCGGAAAAAATTCCGGCTCGAAGCACTATCTCCGTTGCCGGGATTGCGGAGCGGAGCGGGTGATCGCCATCAACCAGCCCTACGGCGACTGTGAGGCGTGCGGCGGCGTGATGGAACAGGTTCTCGCACCGGTCATGGAGGGGGGGGAAATCCTGAGCGCCCCGCCCGGGCCGGCGAAAATTCGAGAATACGTCCTTGGCCAGCTTTCGCGGGTCGATCTCGCCGAAGACTCATGAATTACGAAAACAAAACAGAGACCGGCCTGTTCGACGCCGTCCGGGAGTTTGTCTCCGGCCACGGCAGTTTCCTTCTTCTCACCCACGTCGGGCCGGACGGAGACGGTCTCCTCGCCTGCGTCGCCCTGAGCCAACATCTACGTGCCAGGAAGAAAAAAGCCACCATCGCCGTGGAGGGCTCCTATCCCTCGTTCGTCGCGCCCTACGACCCAGAAGGCCTCGTCCGGACGCTGGAAGAACTGTCCGCCCACGATGACTGGGCGGAACACTTCGACGCTGTCCTCGTCATCGACACCGGAAAACCCAAGCGAATCGGCAAGTTCCGCCATGCCCTGGCGGCCAGCGGGTTGCCCGTCGGCGTGATCGATCATCACATCGCGGAAGAAGACAATTTCGAAGGTCCATCGGCCATCGATCCTGTTTCGGCCGCGGTGGGCGAAATGATCGCAGAATTTCTCCAAGGAGAGGGCGACGACTTCAGCGATTCGCTCACGGTTCGCGCCCTGTTCGGGGCCCTTTCCTACGACACGGGACATTTCCGGTTTACGAACACCACCGAAAAAACACTCAGGTGGGCTTCGTTTTTAATGGAAAGAGGGGCGAACCCGAACGAGGCCTACTCCGTCTTCTGGGAGTCGAACAGCGCCGCTTCCGTGAAACTGCTGGGGCACCTGATGAGCAACCTGCATGTGGAGTGCGGCGGTCGGCTCGCCTGGTTCGCGCTGAGCAAAAAAGATCTGGAAGACTACGGCGTTCAGCGGGAAGAGACCGAAGAATATATTTCGGTTCCCCGGAGCATCAAGTCCGTCGAAGTCATCGCCTTTTTCTCCGAGCTCGAAAAAAATCTGATCCGCGTGAGCCTGCGCTCGAAGGGCCGCGTCACCATCCACGAGGTCGCGACCCGCTTCGGCGGCGGCGGCCACGCGTTCGCCTCCGGCGCCCGCACCCATGACACCCTCGAAAAAACGGCCGCAGATATCACCAGGGCCCTTGCCGAGAAAATCCGCGCCGAGCTCGGGCCGGACTAGGCTCGTCCGGCGATTTCCGATAACGGGATTTTATTCTCACCCCATCCCTCGCTCCTTGAGCACGTTCAGCATCGCCTTCGTCGCGCCGACGGCGTTCGGCCCGCCGGCGTAGTAGGCGCAGACCATGATGATCTCATCGATGTCCCCCCGCGACATGCCGAGGTTGAGCGCGGCGTGGGCGTGGTGCTCGAATTCGTTGTCCCTTCCGAGTGTGCACAGGATGGCGAGGATGACCGTCTCGCGCGTTTTCGGGTCGATTCCCTTCCGCTCGTAGAGCTCCCCGTAGACGCTTTCCGTGACGAAGCGGGCGAAGTCGGGGCAGGCCTTCTCGAAGGCCTGGCGCCGTTCCTCGCCCTCTTCTCCAAATACCTTGGCGCGGTTGGCGAGTCCAATCTGGTAGCGGTCTTTTTCCGGCATGTTCCCCCTCCTTTTTGATGAAGCATTGATGAAATTTTTCTTGAACAAATCCCCTCATTGTATGCTGATTCGCAGGATGCGTCCCGCGACATCCCGGGACGGCAGGGTATATATTTAAGATCGGGCCGGTCCGAACGAGAGCGAAGGTTGATCGGGAGGTGTGTCATGAAGCTGGATGCAGTCAAATTTGGGGCCGCTTTCGGGATCGTTTATGCGGTCATCTTCTTCCTTTATGG
>CAMYJL010000212.1 GCA_947258645.1 uncultured Nitrospinota bacterium | reverse complement strand
GGAGTGTCGAAATGACCTATGTTCCCGAGAAGTTTCCAAAGCCCTCCAATGCTGAACGGAACCGGCGCTACCGTACTGCAAGAGAAAAGATGCGGGGGCGGGGCCTTGAGGCGTTAATCGTCATCGGAGGCCGCGATGCGGAAGAAGGAGGGAATCTCCTTTATTTCACCGGGGTTCCTCTTCCCGCGAGTCTGGTTATCCCGTTAGAGCGTGAGCCGACTCTCATCCTCGACATCTATATGTCCGGGCATAACTGGGCGATGACCCACGGATGGGTGCAGAAGGTCGTTCCCGGTTCCCGCAACGCACCCGAGGCGATGGCCAAGGCGCTGGAGGAGGCGGGTGTCGGCGACGGCAAGGTGGGTTTTGTCACCGGCGAGCGTTTCTTTCGGGATGAGATGGAGCTGAACGGCGCGCTTGTCCTTTTCTTTGCGGATCGCATGCCCAGGGTCAAGCTTGAGCGGGCGACGGACCTGGTGACGGAACTTCGCTGGGTCAAGAGCGAAGAGGAGGTGGCGCTTCTAGAACGCGCCGCTGAAATCTCCGACATGGCCTGTGAGGAGATGCTGCGAGCTGCCAGGCCGGGCGTGGCGGAGAGCGAGCTCTACGCGCGTATGTATCAGATCATGGCGATCCACGGCTGGGCGAATTCTTACCTGATCATCGAAACCGGACCGGAGGTGTTTCAGGCCTGGGGAGTCGCCTCCCATCGAACGCTCGGCAAGGGAGACATCATTCTGAACGAGATCATGTGCATATACGGCGGCTATGTGGCCCATCCCCACAAGCCCGCCTCGATAGGGAAGCCCCGATCCGAGTTCCGCGACCTGTATCAGGTGGCGAGGGCTTCATACGACATTGGTGCCGCCATGCTGGGGCCGGGCGTAAAGGTGAACGACCTCCAGAAGGCCATGATGAAGCCCATCGAGGACGCCGGCCTGCGCTCGGGTCATCCGCTTGCCCACGGGGGAGGACTCTCGGTCATCGAGGATCCAGTTCTGCTCTGGTACCGCAAGCCCAATCTGGAGGAAGAACTTCGTCCAGGCGTGGTGCTTTACATTCAGCCGCAGGTGGTGTCGCAGGACGATCGTTTCGGAATGCACGTGGGGGATACGTTTGTTATTACGGAAGACGGTGCGCGAAAGCTCAATCGTTTTTCTCCGGACTTCCACGAAATATAGGTTTGTTCTCGTTTTCAAAATTTGGAGGAATTCAGATGCACGGGGGGGATGGGCGCGGCGCATCCTTGTTTATGACGAGGCAGGCATCCGCGAGCGATATTCGTCAAATAGGCCATATCGACCTCGCTCCCCGGTCGGAGATGTACGGGGGTGCCCTCAAGATACAGATTCAAATTCATAACGGCCGGCGCTTTATGTATGCGGGGTGTCTCTGGTATCAGGGAGTGCATATTCTGGATGTGACGGACCCTGCGAATCCGAAGTACATCGCGAATCTGCCCTGCCCGTTTAAAAATTCCCGATCCAACATTCAGCAGGCCGGCGATCTCCTAATCGTTTCCGAGGATGTGCCCCCTCCCGTTCCGTCGCACCGCTGGCATCCGGGCCTGCCCGACTGGAGTGAGGATCGCCCCGCCGAGCGCGCGGGCGTGACGATTTACGACGTCTCGGATCCCTTGAAGCCCAGGGAGATCGCATATCACTACATCCCGGGCCGCGGATGCCACCGCAATTATTACGACGGCGGGCGATGGGCCTACCTGACCGCGGCGGAAGAGAACTACGCAGGGCACATTCTGATCATCCTCGACATGAAAAATCCCGAAAAGCCCGAAGAGGCTGGAAGATTCTGGCTTCCCGGACAGGGGCCCGGTGAGGACAGATCGTGGGACCCCAAAAAACTCGGTGAGCGCGAGGGGCTTCACGGGCCGGTCTATGTGATGAGCGATCGGGGCTATGCGTCCTGGGGGGCGGCGGGGATGCTGGTGCTCGACATGAGCGATCCGACGAAGCCGAAACAGCTAGGCCAGCTCCGGCTGACCCCTCCCTTCGACGGCGGGATACCCTGCCATACGGCGTTTCCGATGCTGGACCGCAAGCTGGCGATCATCACGCAGGAGGCCATCGCCGAAAACTGCAACGAGACGCAGCCGCTTGCCTGGATTGCCGACATCCGGTGCGACTCGAATCCCGTTTCGATCTCGACTTTTCCTGTGCCGGAGCCTCCTGCGGGGCTGCCCTACAAGACTTTCTGCGAGAAAGGCGGGCGGTTCGGTCCTCACAATATTCAGCACATGAGCGAGCCGGGCCCCAGACGGGACGATCTGGTGTTCATGAGCTATTTCAACGCCGGGCTTCGCCTGTTCGATATTCGAAATCCCTTCCGGCCCGAAGAGATCGCCTATTTTATTCCACCGGACCCGAAACCCGG
The DNA here is from genome assembly GCA_947258645.1 of uncultured Nitrospinota bacterium. Lineage (GTDB taxonomy): Bacteria > UBA8248 > UBA8248 > UBA8248 > UBA8248 > CAMYJL01. The sequence continues at coordinate 3,802 of CAMYJL010000212.1, read as the reverse complement.
TCTTCCTGTTCGGGCTGAGGATGTCTATGTTGAATGGGATCGGGGCTTGGTCTACCTGGCATGTCGGAACATGGGGATTTATGTTCTGGAACTGGAAGAATCGACCTTGAAGGATTTTGCATAAAGGAAGTCGGGAAAAATGGGTTTTTATCTTTTGAAGCGCATCATAGCTACGATACCGACTCTTTTCTGGGTCCTGGCCCTGATTTTTTTCGGACTGCACATTCTGCCGGGTGATCCGGCGCTGGCATTGCTGGGGGATCAGTCCAGCGAAGAGATGCTGAGAGAATTCCGCGTCGCCCACGGACTTGACCAGCCGCTTCTGATTCAATTCTGGCAGTATCTGCGCGGCGTAATGGTTCTGGATCTTGGGCATTCGCTTCAGCTGGAGAAACCCGTCAATGAGCTCATTTTCACATTTCTTCCGTATACTCTGGAACTGACCGTTGCCTCTCTGATGCTGGGGCTGGTCATTGGTGTTCCCCTGGGCGTCATGATGGCCGTCCGCCGGGACAGCTTGTGGGACATCTTGGGAGGTTTCGCTGCCCTCGGCGGAATATCCATCCCGAGTTTCTACCTTTCGGTCATTCTTCTCCTGATCTTTTCCGTCTGGCTGGGGATTTTCCCGGCCGTGGGAAAGATCGATATCTCAAGTCCCTTCAGCCGGATTTACCATGTGATTCTCCCTGCTTGCTCCATCGGTTTTGTTCAGGCCGCGCCCATCATGCGGGTAACCCGTGCGTCCATGCTCGATGTGTTGAGCACCCACTACGTTCAGACAGCCCGAAGCAAGGGACTTTCCAATTGGCGGGTGCTTTTTCAGCACGCCCTGCGCAATGCGCTCATTCCCGCGGTGACGGTGGCCGCCACCGGGATGGCAGTGGCTCTCGGGGGTACAGTGGTTGTGGAGATCATCTTTAACCGGCCCGGGCTCGGGAAGTTGCTCATCGGAGGCGTCGAAAACAGAGATTTCAGCGTCATCCAAGGAACCATTCTTGTCTATTCGGTGCTAATCGTCCTTATTAACCTGACGGTCGATATTCTGTACGTTTTGATCGATCCGCGCGTCTCACTTGACGGTAAGAAGGGATGAAGAATTTTTTCTACATATTTCAGGGAAGCCGGAGCGGGCTCACAGGTTTTTGCCTGACGCTCTTCCTGGTCCTTGTGGCCATTTTCGCCCCCGTCCTCTCCCCGGCCGATCCGAATGTCCAGAACGTTGCCGACGCATTCGCACCGCCCACTTGGGAGCACCCGTTCGGTCTCGATACATTTGGCCGAGATGTCCTGACGAGGGTGATGTACGGGGCGCGGGTTTCCCTTACGCTCGGCCTTTTTTCCGTTCTGGTGGGCGGTTCGATCGGTGTATTGCTCGGGGTACTGGCGGCTCTTCAGGGTGGAAAAATCGACCAGATCATTACGCAGATGACCGATGTTCTCATGTCCGTTCCGACGCTGATCCTGAGCATCATCGTTGTGGTGGCGTTGGGGACCAACTATTTCAATATTGTGATTGCGGTGGCCATCGCGATGATGCCGAAGTTCATCCGGTATGCACGGGGGCCGGCGCTCTCCGTCCGAGAGCAGGAATTCGTACAGGGTGCCATCGCGGCGGGTGCCGGAAAGTGGCGCGTGTTTTTTCGGCACGTCCTGCCCTCCGTTCTCGGGCCCGTCGCCGTAATGGGCGCTTTATGGGTCGGTATCGCCATTCGCATTGAGGCTTCCTTGAGCTTTCTCGGTGTCGGGGTGCAGCCGCCGACTTCGGCTTGGGGCTCGATGCTGAAGGATGGGGTAGAGGTCATATTGTTCACGCCTTGGCTGGCTTTTTTCCCGGGGCTCGCGATCATGATTACCATTCTGGGAATGAACCTGATAGGCGATTGGCTGCGGGACATCATGGACCCGCATTTGAAAAGCATGGCCAGAAGGCCGGAAGCGGACAAGGACCAGAGTGGTGCGGAAGTTGGTACCGTGCCGCAGTTATCAAGCGAAGAGGTCGCCCGGATGGGATGAAGGCTTCTTCAATCCGGGAACCATATTGAGAGGGGGAGGAGACGATGACCAGTAATATCAGTCGCAGAAAATTTCTACGAGGCGTGGGCGGTACTGGCGCAGCGGTTGCGGTTGGTTGGTTGCACCCCGGGGAGGCAGGGGCGACCCCGGGCGTTTACCGATGGGCGACGGGCTCCAATCCTCGCGCTCTCGATCCGGCGCGCGCCATCACGGCGGGGGACAGCTTGGCCCGGGTGTGGGCGAGTGCTTTGCTTCGCTTCAAGCCGGGTTCCGGGGATCCGACGCAATATGAGATGGACCTCGCGACAAAAATGGATTCCAGCAACGGTGGAAAGACACACACATTTCAGATTCGAAAAGGTGTTCAGATCCACCAGGGGAAGGGGGAACTCACATCCGAGGATGTGAAATGGTCTTTCGAGCGGCTGCAGGACAAGCGGCTTCGTTCGATTTTCCGGGGAAGGTACAAGAACATCGATGGAATCGAAACGCCCGATCGTCATACGGTTCGCTTTCATCTGAAGGAACCTGACGGTCTCTTCCTGGCCAAGATGATGAATTTCCGCGGAGGCTATATCGTCGCGAAGGCAGGTGCCACCGACGATGTGGGCACCAAGATGCGCTGGTCTCCCCTCGGGACCGGTCCATTCAAGATCACGAAATTCAAGCCCAAAGAAATGATAATTCTCGAGCGCCACGATCGGTACTTCCGGGGCCAGCCAAAGATCAAGCGGTACGAATATCACATCATTCGAAGTGTCACGTCGCGGATCCTCGGACTCAAAAAAGGTGAACTGGATGCAATCTATCTGGCTACCCTGCCCAAGCGTCTGCTGGAAAGCGTGCAGTCGGATCCCAACATCGAAGTCGAGGTTCCCGATTCCGCCTACAATGCCAGTCTGCATTTTAATATGACCATGAAGCCCATGGACGACATCCGAGTCCGAAAGGCCATCGCTCATGCCATCAACCGCGATGCGATCGTCGGACTGTTCGCCCCAATGGCGAAACCGCTCTACGGGCCGGTGGCTCCCTTCTGTATCGGCGGGCTGCAGCCGGAAGAGATTCCCGAAGAGCTCAAATACAATTACGACCCCAAGAAAGCGAAAAAACTCCTCGCTGAGGCAGGCTACAAAAGCGGTTTGCGGCTCGAGACCCTGGTCGCGGCGAGCCTGCCGCACGTGCTCAAGCCGATTCAGGTCATCCAGCAGCCTCTGGCCCAGGTGGGAATCCAACTCAAGGTCAAGACCACCGACCTGCCGGGATATCTCCGCGGGGCGCGGAAGGACAACCAGCCGCTCGTTAGCTATGGCGGAAAACGTTTCCCACATGCCCATGATTACCTGCACGAGTGGTTCCATTCCGATTCGATCGTCGGAAAACCGACACGGATTACGAACATTTCGCATTACGGCGATGTCGTCGGAAACGTGGACAAGCTGATCGACGAAGCGGGCCGCATCACGGATCAGAAGCGCCAGGTTGAGCTTCTGAAAAAAGCCCAGCTTCAGATTCTCAAGGATCTTCCAGCGTACTCGTTCTACAGGCCGCTGGTAGGCTTTGCGAGACGCAAGACCGTCGATTTCGGGTTTAAGTTCGACGATGCGACGGTGTACCAATATGTGCTCGACGAGCGTTCGCGCGTTACGGGTTAGCTTGGAGATAAGTGTTTCCAGGTAAGGTTGTACTTCTGGCCATGGCGGATCATCGGTTCGCCATGGCCAATATTTTTCGAGGTGCTTCGCGAAGATATATTTATATGGGTGCCCCTCCCGAAAACCCATCGTAG